>JBPYFQ010000069.1:0-10560 GCA_051985625.1 Solirubrobacteraceae bacterium | reverse complement strand
AGAAGCTCCACCTGGCGCGCGCCGCGAAGGTGAAGTTCGGCTTTGTGGAGCGGGTCCACAAGGCCTATCCGATCTACGACGAGCTGTACGCCGAGCGGGTGGCGACGATCCGGTCCTGGCTGGAGACCGTCCCCAACATCACGCAGGTCGGCCGCAACGGGCTGCACCGGTACAACAACTCCGATCACTCGATGCTGACCGCGATGCGGGCGGTCGACAACATCCTCCACGGCACTCACCACGACATCTGGGCGGTCAACGCCGAGAGCGTCTACCACGAGGAGCACCAGGACAACGAGGATCCCTACCGCAACCCGCCGAACACGCCGGCGATGGAGCAGCCCCTCGCCTCTGAGCGCTGATGACCCGGCGCTGGGGGGTCAGGGTCGTGACGGCGCTGGCGGCGCTGGGGGCCTGGCCCGGCGTCGGCGTCGCGGTGGCGGCCACGCACTCCGGGTCAGCGACCAGTGCGCAGCCGACCGCCACGGCGGCCACCACCTCACAACCCACCGCCACCACCACGGCGACGAGCAGCAACCCGCTGAGCGGGGGCGTCAACCCGGTGTCGCCCCAGCCCACGACCACGACCGCCCCTCCTGCGACCACCACCGCCGCGGCTGCCAACACCACCGCCACCGCGGGCGGCTCCAGCCTCAGCACGGGGAGCGCTCTGGGCATCGCCGTCGGCGCGATCGCGCTGCTCGGTGGCATTTCCTTCTTCATCTGGCGTGACGCGCGCCGCCGCGCGCCGGTGCGGGGGCGCACCGCCGAGGCCGGCGTGCCCGGCAACGGCCGCCGCGCCGGGTCCAAGCCTCAGCCCAAGCCCCGCAAGCTGAGCCCGGCCGAGCGCAAGCGGCGCAAGCGGGGCCGGGCGAAGCGCTAGCTCAACGGCGGCGGCGCGCCGGCGACTCCACGGCGCCGCCCCGGCGACCCGGTGGCGCCGCGCACCCCCCACGCCGCCCAGTGGCGCCGCGCACCCCCCAACGCCGCCCAGGCCCGGCGCGTGTCATCTTGTGCCGGATATAGCCGCTTATATTGCATCTCGCCCCCGGGGGGCGATTTCAAGCGTCCGCCGGGCACGGATCAGCTGGCGGTCGATGGTGCGCGGGGTGGCGCCCGTGAGCTCTTCGATCTCGGAGTAGCTCCACCCGAGCGCCTGTAGCCAGACGAACCGCTGCTGGCGCTCCGGGAGGACGCGGAGCGCGTCGAGCCGCACCCGCCATTCGACCACCTCGTCGGTGGCCGGCCGTCCGTCGAGCTCGGGCAGCTCGCCGGTGTCATCGAGGAGGTCCTCCAGGAACAGGTCGCGCGCGGCCCGGCGCGTCAGCTTGATCGCCTCTCGGATGGCGGTGGTGACCAGCCAAGGGACCGCGGTGTCCCGCCGGACGCGTGCGCGGTCGCGGACGAGGCGGGCCCATGCCGTCTGGCACGCGTCCTCGATGACCGGCTCCGGCGCCCGGACGTAGTGGCGGACCAGGCGGCGCACCCGGGCCGCATGGGCGACGTAAACGGCACCGACGTCCACCTCCATCGGTGCCTGCCTGCCCTCGTGAGCCAGAACGACCATCGCGCCCTCCGAGTCCAATTGAGACTAACTATTTACGTTTGAACCTACCAGGCTCAGTTGATTTTGACTAGGCTCAATTAGTCTCAATTGGATCTTTAGGACAAGGAGGTGTGCCTGTGGTGGATGTTCTTCAGGCGGCGGTGACGGCTCATCCGGACCTGCGCGGTCTCCCCGGGAGCAACGTGCTGCAGCAGCTCGTCAACGGCGCGGAGGCGTGGTCCCTGGTCATCGCCCTGCTGGGCGCGTTCGTCGGCGCCGGGCTGTGGGCAGTCGCGTCCCACACCCACAACCATCACTACGCCGCGCGCGGCCGGATGGCCGCCCTGATCTCCGGCGCGGCCGCGCTGATCGTCGGAGCAGCTCCGGGCCTGGTCAACTTCTTCGCCCACCTGGGAGCGACGGCCCGGTGATGCGGGCGGCGAGACTGCTCCTGGCGGTGACCGCGGTCGCCACCGCGCTGGCCTGGGCGGCTCCGCCACCGGCCTCGGCCAGCCCCGGCGGCGTCCTGTGCACGCTCACCGGCCTGGTCAGCGGCGTCATGGGCAAGGTCTGCAACCTCGCCACCCACGCTGGCCGGGTGATCGGCGCGGGCCGCAAGCTCCTCGGCGGCCACCTCGGCGGCGCCCTCGGCGAGCTGATCGGCGGCGGGAGTAGCGGCGGCGGCGCGTCGCGAGCGGCCACGGCGACGATCGGCCTGGCCGCGATCGCCACCGCGGTGGTGGGAGGCGCCCGCTACCTGCTGGGCGCCACAGCCAAGGTCATTGGCACCACCACCCGCCCCAACCTGACCAGCACGTGGTTCTCGTCGGCCTACTGGCGGATGGCGGCGATCGCCACCCTGCTCACCCTCCCCTTTCTGTTCGCCGCCGCGGTGCAGGCGCTGATCCGCTCCGATCTGGCCCTCCTGGCCCGCGCCGCGTTCGGCTACCTCCCGCTGGCCCTGCTCGGCGTCGGCATCGCCGCCCCCCTGACGATACTGTTGCTGGCCGGCTCGGACGAGATGTCGGCGCTCGTCGCGTCGGCCTCCGGGCATGCCGGCGCCAGCTTCCTGGACCGGGCCGGAGGGCTGGGCGGCGTCGTCAGCCTGATCGGCTCCAACCTGTTCGTCTCGTTCTTCGTCGCCCTGCTCACGGCGGCGGCCACCATCACCCTGTGGGCGGAGCTGCTCATCCGCGACGCCGCCGTCTACGTGATCGTGCTGATGCTGCCGCTGTTCTTCGCCGCGATGGTGTGGCCGGCCCGGCGTGTCTGGGCGGCGCGCGCGGTCGAGTTGCTCGTCGCGCTCATCCTGTCCAAGTTCGTCATCGTCGCCGTGCTGACGCTGGGCGGGGCCGCCCTGGGCCACACGCTGGTGCCCGGGCCCGCCTCGGTGCTCACGGGCCTGACGCTCGTATCGCTGGCGGCGTTCTCGCCCTGGGCGCTGATGCGGCTGCTGCCGCTCCAAGAGCTGGCCAGCGCTGCCGCCGGCGGGCTGCGGGGCGGCGGGATCCGGAACGTGCCGGATCGGCTCGGGAACGCGGATGACCTCAGCGATCGGCTCGACGGACCGTCGGAGGTCGACGCGCACGTCCGGGCGACGCCCCGGAGTGAGGCCGGCAGGCCCGAGACGTCGGCTCCGGTCGAGGCGCGATCGGACTCGGCCGCTCCCGAAGAGCCGGATGAGGCGGCGACGGCGGCGACGGCGCCTGCAGCGGCCGGAGGCGAGCGCGCCGCCGGAAGCGACCGAGCCGCCGGGAGCGACCACTCCGCCGGGAGCGACCACTCCGTCGAGAGCGACCCCGGCGACGACCGCGGGCCGCTGCCGGCGGAGATCGAGGCCCTCGGCGCCACCGATCAGCCGTTGTATCTCGACGGCACCGATCCGTGGGACGGCACATGACGGAGCGCCGGATGACCTACTCGTTCGGACCGCTGGAGCGGCGCGGGATCCTGGGGCCGGTCCGGGCCGGGCAAGCGGCGCTCCTGGCCGGCGCCGCCCTGGGCGTGGTCGTCTGCCTCGACGCGGCGCCCTCCGCCGCGGGCGTCCTGGTTGCCGGGGCGCTGCTCGCCCTGGCCGCGGCGGCTGCGTTCGCACCGGTGGACGGTCGAACTTTGGAGGAATGGCTGCCGGCCGCGCTGGCCTTCGGCCTTCGCCGGGGCCGGTGGCGCTCGACCCTCCCCGGAAGCGGAACGCGCCTGGGGCGGACCGGACTGCGTGAGGGCCCGGCGGAGCCGCCGCCGGCGCTGACCGGCGTCCGGATCGAGACCGTCTCCTACGGGGGCCGGCCGATCGGCCTGCTCGCCGAGCGATCCGGCCGGCGGCTGACGTCGGTGCTGGCCTGCCGGGTGGCTGCGTTCTCGCTGCTCGACCCGGAGGCGCAGGAGCGCCGACTGGCCCGCTGGGGCCTCGTGCTCTCCGGAGCCGCCGGAACCGCCATCCGGCGCATCCAATGGGTGGAACGCACGGCCCCGGCTCAGGGCGACGAGATGGCCCGTTGGCTGCACGCCGAGCGCGATCCGGCCGTCCCGCTGCGCGGCACGGCGATGGTGGAGTCGTATCTGGAGCTCATCAGTTCCAGCGCCCGCGTCACCCAGGAGCACGAGATCCTGCTCGCCATCCAGGTTGACGCCCGGCGGGTCCGGAACCGCGGCGCGGACGCCGTGCGGCACGCGCTGGTGGAGCAGACCGAACGGGTGGCGCGCGCCGTGGAGGCGGCCGGGGTGGCCGTCCTCGGTTCGCTCGGCCCGGGGCAGGTGGCGCGCGCCCTGCGCACGGCGTTCGACCCCTACGCGCGCGGCGAGCTGACCGCGCTGGAGACCGCCGACCGTCACCGGGAGGGCCTGTCCGAGGCCAACGCCTGGCCCCTCGGCGCCCGGGAGTGCTGGGACCATTACCAGAGCGACGGCGCGCTCCACGCCACGTACTGGATCTCGGCCTGGCCGCGGATCGACGTATCGCCGATGTTCATGGACTCGCTCCTGGGTCCGTCTGGGGCAGTGCGCGCGGTGGGCGTCACATTCGAGCCGCTGGCCCCGGAGCGGTCCACGCGTGAGGTGGAGGCGGCGATCACCCGGGACCGCGCCGACCGGGAGCTGCGGTCCCGCTTCGGGCAGTCCGAGACGGCCCGTCAGCGCCAGGCCGCCGACGCCACCATGCGCCGGGAGGCCGAGTTGGCCGCCGGGCACGCCGAGGTGCGCCTCAGCGGGTTCGTCACCGTGTCCGGCCGCGACCCCGACGACCTGCGCCGCGCCTGCTCGGAGGTGGTGGAGCACGCCGCCCGAGCCCGCCTGGAGCTGCACCGGCTGTACGGCGAGCAGGCCGCCGCGTTCACGTTCACCCTGCCGCTCTGTCGAGGGCTGCGGTGAGCGTCTGGGTTACCCCTCGGGCTGTCCTGAGCGGCTGGACGAGCCGGGGGCTGCGGTGAGCGTCCGCGCCGCCGAGCGGCCGGGCCACCGGTGCACCACCCGTCACGCCCAGGCGGTGTATCCGTTCGTCACCGCCGGCGGGCTCGGCGGCCGCGGCGTCTACATCGGCCGAGGCTCGGGGGGAGGCGCGTTCTGTTACGACCCGTGGGTCCTGTACGGCGACGGGACCCTGGACGACCCCAACGTGATCGTGCTCGGCAAGCTGGGGCAGGGCAAGAGCGCGCTCGTCAAGACGCTGCTCTGGCGGATGCTCCTGTTCGGCCGCCGCGCCTTCGTGCTCGACGTCAAACGTGAGTACGGACCCCTGTGTGCCGCCGTCGGGGTCCAGCCGATCTCCCTGGTGCCCGGGGGCGGTGTCCGGGTCAATCCGCTGGCCTCGCGGCCGGAGGAGCACGCCCAACTCGAACTGCTGCGCGCCGTGACGGCGTCGGCGCTGGGCCAGCCCCTGACCCAGGAGGAGGCGGCGGCCCTGCGCGAGGCACTGCGGGTGGTGCGGGCCCGCGGCGAGGGCGAGCCGACGCTGCCCGAGGTGGCGTCGCTGCTGTTCGCACCGGTCGACGCGATGGTCCGCCGGCTTCAGACGACCGCCGAGGCCCTCACCGCCGACGCGCGGCGCGCCGCGCTCGCGCTGCAGGACCTGTGCGAGGGACCGCTGCGCGGGATGTTCGACGGCCCGACCTCGGCCGGCCTGGATCTCGACGCCAAACTGCTGGTGCTCGATCTCCACGCCGTCCGCGACTCGCCCGCGGTGGGGATCCTCATGGCCTGCGCCAGCGCCTGGATCAGTGCCCTGCTGGCGCGGACGGCTCAGCGGCCGGGCCGCGAGCGGCTGATCAGCGTGGCCGACGAGTCCTGGAAGATCGTCCAACACACCGGGCTGGGCGAGTGGTTCCAGTCCAACTTCAAGCTGGCGCGGCAGTTCGGCGTCATGAACCTCGTCGTCCTGCACAAGCTCACCGACCTGCAGGCGGCGGGCGACGCGGGATCCCGCGCCGCCAGGATCGCGGAGGGGTTGGTCGCCGACGCCTCGACCCGGATCGTCTACCACCAGGACGAGAGCCAGGTCGGCGTGACGCGCTCGCTGCTCGGCCTGTCCGAGAGCGAGGCCCGGATCCTGTCGCTGCTCTCACCCGGACAGGCGCTGTGGCGGGTCGGCACACGGTCGTTCGTAGTCACCCACCGGCGGTCACGCGCGGAGATGGAACTGACCGACACCGACACCGGGATGAATGTCACCGGATCGGCGGGTCGGCGGCGATGAGCCCGCGGCGACCAACGGCGATCTCCGACGGGGCGGTGCTGGCCGTGATCGGCCTGGCCGCGATCCTCGGCTGCGCCGTGTGGCTGTGGGGCGGGGTGGCCGGGGTGACGTTCGGCGGAGGCTGGCCGGCCATGTCGGCGGCCGGCGTGGTGCGCGTCGTCACCCACCTGCCGCGGATGCTGGGCGATCCGGCCCGGGCCTGGCCGCCGGAGGCCCGGCGCCGGCTGCCCGGGCCCGCCGGGATCTACGCCGGGCTGGGGATGGTGCTCGCCCTGGCCGCCGGGCTGGCGACCGTCGCCGTCCGGGCCGGACTGCCGGTGAGAGGGAACCGAAGCGGAGGAGCGCGCTGGGCCGGCAGCGCCGAGTTGCGGACTCTGCGCCGCCGACGCCGGCCAGGTCGCTCCGGGCAGCGACTGGTCCTGGGCCGCCACCGGGGTCGGCTCCTGTACGCCGAGGAGCGCCATGCGCTGGTGGCGTTCGGCCCACCGCAGTCCGGCAAGAGTGCCGGCCTGGCGGTCCCCGCGCTGCTGGAATGGGACGGGCCGGCCGTGGCATCGTCGATCAAGACCGATCTGCTCGCCGCCACTATCGCCCGGCGCCGGTCGCTGGGGCGGGTGTTCGTGTTCGACCCGTTCGAGCTCGCCGGGACGACGGGCCAGACGTGGTCGCCGCTGCGCGGGGCGGCGACCTGGGACGGCGCGCTGGAAGTCGCCTGGCGGCTGGCCGCCGCGGGCGAGCTTGACCAGAAGGGAGTCGAGGGCGGTGACTTCTGGGCGATCGCCGCCGAGCAACGGCTGGCGCCGCTCCTGTTCGCGGCGGCGGGGGCCGACCTCGGCATCGAGGCCGTGGTCCGCTGGACGTACGGACAGGGATCACGGGAGCTGTACGAGACGATCTCGCAGCTGATCGGCTCGGCCGACGGCGAGCGCGAGCTGGAGGACGCACACGCCGCCTACGATGCGGTGCGGGCGTTCGAGGCACAGGCCGACCGCACGCGGTCGTCGATCGAGGCCACCGCGCAGGGCCTGCTGCGCGCGTACCGGTTCGCGCGGGTGGTGCGGTCGGCTCGCGGCTGCAAGATCACGCCGGACGGACTGCTCGACGAGGCGGCCACCCTGTATCTCATCGGTGACGCCAAGGCCTCGAAGCTGCTGCGGCCGATCTTCCTGGCGCTCCTGTCGGAGATCGCCGACCGGGCCTACGAGCGCGCCACCCGGGCCGGGGGGCGACTCGAGCGGCCGCTGCTGCTCTGCCTCGACGAGGCCGGCAACGTGGCGCCGCTCCCCAACCTGGCCGAGATCGCGTCGACCGCGCCGAGCCACAACATCCAACTCGTCTCGATCTTTCACGACCTCGCCCAGGCCCGCAGCCGGTACGGCCGTCAAGCTGAGACGGTCGTGAACAGCCATCGGGCGCGCATGCTGCTCCCGGGCGTGGCCGATCTCGACACCCTGCGCTACTTCTCGGGGCTGGCCGGCGAGGAGGAGGCGACCGACACCACCCGCACGACCGGGGGCGAGGTCGCCACCCGGACCCGCGGGACCCGCCGCCGGCCGCTCATCGCCCCGGAGGAGCTGCGCCAGCTTCGCGGCGGCGAGGCGCTCCTGCTCTACGGGCGGCTGGCGCCGGTGATCGTGCGGCTGCGGCTGTGGTTTGACGATCGCCGGCTGCGCCGGCTGGCCTCCCCCACCGACGGCTCGGGGACGCCGTGAACTGGCGCGGGTGGGAGGGGTCTGATGACTGGCGGGACGACCAGCCCCAGGACGACGGCTGGACCGACGACGACGGGATCCGCTGGCCGCTGACCTGGCGGGGCCTGCTCCCGCGTGAGCGGTGGCTGTGGTTTGAGCGGCTGTGGACCGACGTGTGCGCGCTGCGCGACCGCTACCGCCTGGCGGTGCGATCCCGCTGGTGGGAGGACGAGATCCAGGTGGAGGCGCTGGCCGCGCTGGCCGCGTGGACCGATCGCTACGACTCCGGCGAGTGGGACGACCCGCCGGGCAAGCTGGCGCTCCTGTTCGACATCGAACGGGTCGCCGCGCTGCTGCGCGACGGCATGGACCCGTTTCATCCCGACCGGGACCGGCTGGCGTTCGTGCGTCATTTGATCGATCTCGGCTGCCAGCCGCCGCCGGGGAAACGGGTGGAGGAGTGACGCACGCGCGACCCTGATCACGGTCCGGGATGACGCGCCGGTCAAAATCCGGGGCGGTGGACGAAAGATCTGACGCCTTTCCGCTCGGGGCGGCCGTGACGCTCGCCGAACTCGACGCGGACCCCCATCCCGTGCTGGCCCGGCTGCGCGACGCCGAGCCGGTCTCCTGGCTGCCGAGCCTCGACGGCTGGCTGGTGACCAGGCATGACCTGGTGCTGGCGGCGATGCGCGACGCAGCCACGTTCACCGTCGACGACCCGCGGTTCTCGACCGCGCAGGTCATCGGCCCCAGCATGCTCAGCCTCGACGGCGATGAGCATGACCGTCACCGCGCGCCGTTCGTCGCCCCGTTCCGGGCCGGAGAGGTGGGCCGGCGGTTCACGGGCGCCTGCGCGGAGGAGGCCGAGCGGCTGGTGGATCGCATCGCGCCCGCCGGGGGCGCCGAGCTGCGGGCGACGTTCGCCGGACCGATGGCGGCCGCGATCGTCACGCGGGCGCTCGGACTCGGGGCCGACGAGGTCGACGCCGTGCTCGCCGCCTACCAGGCCATCGTGGCCTCGGTGACCTCCATCACCGCCGGCGAGGGCGCCACCGGCGCCGGGAGCGATGCCTTCGCCGGACTAGACGCGCGACTGCGCGCGGTGATCACGGGCGAGGACCGATCGTCGCTGCTGGCCGCGGCGGCAGCGCAGGGCGCCCTGTCGACCGAGCAGATCGTCTCCAACGCGGCGGTGCTGCTGTTCGGCGGGATCGAGACGACCGACGGGATGATCGCCAACACCGTCCGCCACCTCCTGCTGGAGCCCCGGTGGCGAGCCTGGCTGGACGAGGATGAGCGGCGACTGGATCCGGTGATCGACGAGTCGCTGCGGATGGAGCCGGCCGCCGCCGTGGTCGACCGCTACGCGACGGCCGACGCTGTGCTCGGCGACGCCCGGATCATGGGTGGCGACCTCGTGCGCCTGTCGATCGCCGGCGCCAATCGGGATCCCGCCGTGTTCGCCGATCCGGACCGCTTCGACGCGACCCGCCCCAACCTTCGCCGGCACGTCGCCTTCGCCCAGGGACCGCACGTGTGCGTGGGCGTGCACCTGGCCCGGCTGGAGGCGCGGACGGCGCTGGGCGCCCTGCTGCGGCGGTTTCCGCGGCTCCGGTTCGACCCCGGCCGCCCGCCGGCCGATGTCCATGGACTGGTGTTCCGTAAGCCCGGAGTGTTGTACGCACGCTGGGATTAGCGGAGGCGATCTGAGAAGCTTGACCGGGGCCACCACGCCGGCGCACGGACAACAACCCTGAACGGAGGGGATCAGACGTGAAGCTCAGCGCGCGTAATCAGATGGCGGGCAAGGTCGTCGAGATCCGGCGAGGCGCCGCGATCGCCAACGTCGTCCTCGATGTCGGTGGACAGCGTCTCGTCGCCTCGATCACGGTCGAGGCGGTCGATGAGCTGGGGTTGACCGAGGGCGGCACGGCGACGGCGGTCGTCAAGGCCTCAGACGTGATCATCGCCGTCGACTGAAAAGGGAGAGACCATGGCGCTGAGCGCTCGCGAGCAGGACCGGAATCACAACCGGACGATGTCCCTCGGAATCGATCCGAGCGTCGAGTCCGAGATCCCCATCGATCGACTCGGCGCCGCCGGAGTCGGACTGGACGCGGCCTACGAGTTGATCAAGTCCGAACTCCTGCTTGACGGGCAGGCGCGGCTCAACCTGGCCACGTTCGTCACCACCTGGATGCCGACCTCCGCCGGCGTACTGATGGCCGAGACGGCCGACAAGAACATGATCGACAAGGACGAGTATCCGGAGACGGCGGCGATCGAGGCGCGCTGCGTCAACATCCTGGCCGACCTGTGGAACTCACCGGAGCATGAGAGCGCGACCGGCTGCTCCACCACCGGCTCCAGCGAGGCGGCGATGCTGTCCGGGATGGCGCTCAAATGGCGCTGGCGCCAGCGCCGCGAGGCGGCCGGCAAGCCGGCCGACCGCCCCAACCTGGTGATGGGCGCCAACGTCCAGGTGTGCTGGGAGAAGTTCTGCCGCTACTGGGAGGTCGAGCCCCGGCTGGTGCCGATGGAGGGCGACAAGTTCCACCTCACGGCGGACCGGGCCGTCGCCTACTGCGACGAGAACACGATCGGCGTGGTGGCGATCCTCGGCTCCACGTTCG
>JBPYFQ010000068.1:0-17576 GCA_051985625.1 Solirubrobacteraceae bacterium | reverse complement strand
AGGTGCATCGATCCGCCGTAGCCGCCGCACAGTCCATCGCGCCGGCCGTAGATCTCGGCCATCATGGCGTTGGGGTCGGTACCCAGGACGATCGGGTACCCGTGGCAGCGATAGGTGGTCATGAGCTGATCGGTGGGCTGGATCGCGGCCAGCGATCCGACGATCGACGCCTCGGCGCCATCGGCCAGATGGGTGTGGCCGCGGATGACGCCCGGATGGTCCTCGAACGTCCGCTTGACCCGCTCCTCGAACTCCCGGATGCGCAGCATCTGGGTGAACATCCAGACCAGCCGCTCGTCGTCGAGCCCGGCGGTGGCGCTCATCCTCGCTCCTCTCTCATGTGACCCCGGCGCGGAACTGCGCCGCCGTCGTCTCGTAGGCACGGTCGAATTCCTGCTCGATCGGCAGGCTCCGCAGATCCGCCGACAGGACCTCCACGCCCCACGGCTGGTCGTAGCCGGCCTCCTGGATCGCCGCCACGTAGCCGGGGATGTCGAACTCGCCCTCGCCGGGCAGGGCGCGGTGGTTGATGACCTCGTCGACCGTGTCCTCCATGTCCTCGAACCGGCCGTCGGACAGCTCCACCCAGGTCAGATGCTCCAGCGGGATCCGCTTCATGTCCTCCGGCGGGATGCCGAGCTTGCTCATGTGCCAGGTGTCGATGGCCAGGCCGCCGTTGGGGCGACCGGCCTCGGTCACCACCGTCAGCGCTGCGTCAAGCGAGTTGACGTTGACGTCGAACGGCATGAACTCGTAGGCCACCTTGGCGTCGGTGCGCTGGGCGGCCTCGTCGCACAGGGCGGCGAACTCCTCGGTCAGCCGGCCGAGCTCGCACGGGGTCCCGGGAATGTTGCCGACCTTGACGTGGTGGGCGTCGAACGCCGCGGCGGTGTCGAGCAGCAGGGGTCTGAGCTCGTCGGAGGCCTGGCGTTCCGGGGTGCCGGGGGCGGCGAAGAAGTCGGCCAGGAACTCCACCTCCAGGTGGCGCAGCCCGGCATCGCGGACGATCCGAGCCATCTCGTCGAGCGTCCGGCCGGTCTCCAGTTGGTGGCGGATGTCGGCATGCCACAACCCGATGCCGCTGAACCCGGCCCGCTGGGCGTTGGCGCACCGCTCGCGCCAGTCAAAGGTGCTCCACTCGCGCCCGTAGTGGACCTCCACCGGGCCGCTCACCGTCCAGTAGCAGGCGACCATCTGAACCTCTCCCATGACGTGTGACGCTAACGCCGGCGGTCCGTCGCGTCCAGCCTACGAGCGCGTCCCTTCTTGCCGATGAGCGCGCTGCCCTCAACGGCGGGCAGTGAAGGGGGCTTTGGGCGATTTCTCCCTCCTGGGACCAGAAACAGCCCACGGCCCTCCCGGGTTTCTTCACTGCGCCGTTTTGACACCCCGGCGCGCCAGCAGCACCGGGGCGAGCTCCACCAGCGTCGCGACCAGCTCGTCCGGCGCGGTCAGCCACAGCGAGTGGTCGGTGTCGATCTCTCGCACCGGATCGCAGCCGGCCCGCGCGGCCATGAACCGCTGCAGGTCCGGCCAGATGGCGCGGTCCTGGAGAGTGATCACGTAGGCGCGGGGGAGAGCGGCGAATCCCTCGGGTGCGTCGACGGTCAGGGGCTGGGTGAACGGGAGCACCGGCTGGGGGCCGCGGCGCTGGGCCGCCCATGCCGCCTGCTCGTCGGTGGCCAGTTGGCAGACGGCCAGGCGGGCGGCCTCCGGCGACATGGTCGCCACCGGGGGATCGCCGGATACGACGAGGTTGGCCTGGACCTGGTCGTCCCCGGCCTCCGGCCGCCGAGATAGCGAGATCAGGCTCTCGCCCTCGGCGGGCAGGAAGGCCGCGGCGTAGATCAGTCCCGCCACCAGATCCGGGCGGCGGGCCGCCGCCTGGGTGATCGCCATGCCGCCCATGCTGTGGCCGACGAGGAGCGCCGGCGGGTCGTCCTTCAGGGCGGCGCAGACCCGCTCGCCGAACGCGTCGAGCGACACCTCGGCCACGGGGGTGGCGTCGGCGCCGGAGGGGTGGGCGGGATTGAGATCGATCGCATCGGCGTCGTGGCCGGCGGCGCGCAGGCCGTCGCACACGCGCTCCCAGACCCAGGCGCCGCAGAAGGCGCCGTGGACCAGTACGAACCTGGCCATGTCGCAGGACCCTAACCCCACCCGCGCCTCCCGGCAAACCACCGTGCGCTGACCGGCAAGGGCGTTTGACTTGGGGCGAGCGGGTCGCGTATAAGGACCTATCCCGCTAGGACGCGCACCTGGATGTGTCCCATGACCGGCGCTGGACCGCCACCCGCGGTCTCGCAGGTAGCTCGCTACCTGCCTCGACCCCGTGCGGCGCCCAGCTTGGTCCTGGAACACCCCAGGCACACGGCCTATTGGGATAGCTCCTAAGCCAGGTGGGTGCCGTGGCGTGATCAGACCGCGGCCAAGGAGGGTGTTCACATGACGGCAACGGCACAGACCGGCTCGTTTCCCAGCCCGTACGCGGTGCAGACCCCGCCCGGCTGCGAGGGGTGGGAGGAGATGTACCCCTACTACGCGCTGTTCGACGAGCGGCGCCGCGACACCGACGAGAAGCGGTTCTGGTTCTGGAACTCGATGCACTTCCCCACGCCCCATCCGGCGTTCGACGTGATCTGCATCGACTCGCCGTACCAGGCCGTCGGCTCGTGGCAGAACCGGGTGTTCGCGGTGCCCCCGGCGATGGGCATCGACTACCGCGTCGTCAACGGCTACGTCTATATCTCGGGCAATCCGGTCACCGACCCGGAGAAGATGGCCGAGCGGGCCGGCTACTTCCAGCGCCGGGCCGGCTACTACTTCTCCAACTGGCCCGAGCTGTACGGCAAGTGGAAGGCCAAGATGGAGGCGCTGATTGCCGAGCTGGTCGACCTCAAGGTCCCGGACCTGCCGGAGTACGAGCCGGACGAGGTGGCGTTCTCCGAGGACCGCAACACCGCGTTCTACGAGGTGCTCGCCGCGTACGGCCGCATGCTCCGGCTCGGCGACCTCATGTGGCAGCACCACTTCGAGTTCCTACTGCTCGGCTACGGCGCCTACGCCACGTTCGCCGAGCTGTGCAAGACCAACCTGCCGGACATCCCCGACCAGCACATCGCCCAGATGGTGGCCGGCATCGACGTCCTGCTGTTCCGCCCCGACGCGGAGCTGCGGCGGCTGGCCCGGCTGGCGATCGAGACCGGCGTCGACGGCGCGTTCGTCCAGGACCGGACCCCGGAGGAGATCGAGGCCGAGCTGGCGCAGACCGACGCCGGCCGGGCCTGGCTGGCCGAGCTGGAGAAGGTCAAGGACCCGTGGTTCAACATGGCCACCGGCGACGGGCTCACCCACGAATACCGCAGCTGGCTCGACGACCCCAGCATCCCCTACGCCTCGATCACCGGCCACGTCGCCGCGATCCGGGGCGGCGAGGAGGCCGAGCGGCCGACCGAGGAGATCGAGCGCGAACGCGAGCGGCTGGCTCAGGAGTACGCGGCGCTGCTGCCGGACGAGGTGCGCGGCCCGTGGCAGGACCTGCTGGCGCTGTCCCGCACCGTGTTCCCGTACGTCGAGGAGCACAAGTTCTACTGCGACTACTGGTTCCTCACCCGCTGGTGGAACAAGGTGCGCGAGTTCGGCGCGCTGCTGGCGGCGCATGGCTTCCTCCAGGACGGCGAGGACATCTTCCAGCTCTCCCGCCACGAGGTGTCGACCGCGCTCGACGAGCTGGTGCTGACCTGGGCCACCGGCGGGGTTCCGCTCGGTCCCAAGTACTGGCCCCCGATCGTCGCCCGCCGCCGGCAGCTGCTGGAGCGCCTGGCGCAGTGGACGCCGCCGCCCGCGCTGGGCATCGAGCCGGCCGAGGTCACCGACCCCATGACGATCATGCTGTGGGGGGTGACGACCGACCGCGTCCGCGAGTGGGCGCGCCAGAAGGAGGGAGGCTCGGAGTTGACCGGCGCCCCCGCCTCGCCGGGCACGATCGAGGGTGTGGCCCGGGTGGTGCGGTCGGTCCGCGAGATCGCCGATGTCCGCGACGGCGAGATCCTGGTCTGCGGCAGTACGTCTCCGGCCTGGGCGCCGATCTTCTCCAAGATCACCGGGACGGTGACCGACGTCGGCGGCGTCATGTCGCACGCGGCCATCGTCTGCCGCGAGTACGGACTCCCGGCCGTCGTCGGCACCGGGCGGGCGACCGCGGCGATCCGGACCGGCCAGACCATCAGGGTCGACGGGTCGGCCGGGGTGGTGACCCTGATCGAATGACGCACGCCCAGCGGCTTGACCAGCTGGCCGGGGCCGACGCCGCGCGGTACGGCGGCAAGAGCGCCGGCCTGGGCGAGTTGCTGCGCGCCGGCATCCCGGTCCCGCCCGGCTTTGCGCTGAGCACGAGCGCGTTCGACGCGTTTCTGGAGACCTCGGGGCTGGCCCACCGGATGGCCGCAGCGCTCGAGGCCGCGGGCACCGAGGACGTGGAGGCCCTGGCCCGTGCCTCGCACGTGATCGCCGAGGCCATGCGCTCGGCTCCGGTGCCCGAGGCCATCCGGCGGGAGGTGGCGGAGCAGTACGGGGCGCTGGACACCGGCGACGACACGCCGCCGGTGGCCGTGCGCTCCAGCGCGCTCGGCGAGGACTCCGCCGAGGCCACGTTCGCCGGCCAGCAGGACACCTACCTGTGGGTGCGGGGCGCCGAGGACATCTGCGGCGCCGTCCGCGACTGCTGGGCGAGTCTCTACAACACGCAGGCGATCAGCTACCGCGCCCGGCTCGGCGGCGACGCGGCCCGGCGCCCGGCCATGGGTGTGACGGTCCAGCTGATGGTCGACGCGACCGTCTCCGGCGTCATGTTCACCTGCAACCCGGTCACCGCCGACCCCAGCATGGTGGCGGTCAACGCCGGCTGGGGGCTTGGCCTGGCCGTCGTCGGCGGCGAAGTGACCCCGGACGATTACCTGGTCAGCAAGGTCACCGGCGAGGTGGTGCGCGAGCACGTCCATGACAAGGAGATCGAGTACGTGCCGGCGCCCGGCGGCCGCGGCACGGTCCAGGTGCCGGTCGAGGCCGAGCGGCGCACGGTGGCCTGCCTGGATACCGAGCAGCTGCGCGCGCTGGTCGAGCTGAGCAAGCGCGTGGAGCGCCACTTCGGCGGCCATCAGGACGTGGAGTGGGCGATCGACCGGGGCGGCGAGCTGTACGTGCTCCAGACGCGCCCGGTCACCGCGCTCCCGAAGAAGCCGCCGGCCCCAGCCCCGGCCTCCGCCATGTCGCTGGTCATGCAGAAGTTCGGAGCCGGCGGCTGATGGGGCTGAGCGACGACGACATCCGCGAGATCCTGCGGATCATCGACGAGTCGGAGCTCGACGAGCTCCTTATCGAAACGGATGGCTTCTCGCTGCACGTGACTAAGGGAGCCGCCGAGCCGACGGCGGCGACGCCGCGGCCGCGCGCGGCGAGCGCGCCCGCACCCCCCACCGCCGCCGCCGCGCCGCCAGCCGACAACGGCGTCGTCACGATCCCGTCGCCGATGCTCGGGACCTTCTACCGCGCCGAGTCGCCGGGAGCCAAGCCGTTCGTCGAGGTCGGCAGCCAGGTCACCGCAGAGACGACGGTGTGCATCATCGAGGTCATGAAGATGATGAACTCGGTGCCCGCGGGCGTGTCCGGGACGGTGAGCGAGATCGTGGCCGAGAACGCCGAGCTGGTCGAGTACGGGGCGCCGCTGTTCCGCGTCGAGCCGGCGTCCGAATGAAGCGGGTGTTCATCGCCAACCGCGGGGAGATCGCGGTGCGGATCGTGGCCGCCTGCCGGGCGCTGGACCTGGAGTGCGTCGTCGGCGCCTCGGCCGCCGACATGGATGGGATGGCCGCGCGGGAGGCCGACCGCGTCGTCTGCATCGGCCCGGCGCCGGCCTCAGAGAGCTATCTGCGCGCGGACGTCGTCGTCCAGGCCGCGCTCGGCACCGGCTGTGACGCCATCCACCCCGGCTATGGCTTCCTGTCCGAGAGCCCGCGGCTGGCCAGCCTGGCCCGGGGCCACGACCTCACCTTCGTCGGCCCTCCGACAGAGACCATCGAGCTGGCCGGCGACAAGCTGGCCGCTCGCCGGGCGGCCGCCGAGGCCGGAGCGCCCGTCCTCCCCGGGGGCGAGGTGTCATCCACCGCCGGGGCCCGCGCGCTGGCCGCCGAGATCGGCTACCCGCTGCTGGTCAAGGCGGCCGGGGGCGGCGGGGGACGGGGGATCAAGCGGGTGCACGACGAGGACGAGCTGGAGGGGCTACTGACGCTGGCCCGCAGCGAGGCTGGGAGCGCGTTCGGCGACGACCGGGTCTACCTGGAGCGGTTGATCGAGTCCGCCCGCCACGTGGAGGTGCAGATCGCGGCCGATGAGCACGGCGCCACGCTACACCTCGGCGAGCGCGACTGCTCGGTGCAGCGGCGCTTCCAGAAGGTGGTGGAGGAGGCGCTCGCGCCGGGACTGGCCGACGCCACCCGGAGGCCGTTACGAGACTCGGCGGTCGCCTTCGCGCGGCACATCGGCTACCGCAACCTGGGCACGGCCGAGTTCATCATCGACGGCGAGACCGGCCAGCCATACTTCCTGGAGGTCAACTGCCGCATCCAGGTCGAGCACCCGGTGACCGAGGAGGTGACCGGCCTGGACCTGGTGGCGATGCAGCTGGAGATCGCCCAGGGCAAGCAGCTCAGGGTCACGCAGGACGACATCGCGTTCACCGGGCATGCCGTGGAGTGCCGCCTCAACGCCGAAGACCCGGCCCACGGCTACATGCCGACGCCCGGCACGCTTTCGCTGTTCGCGGTCCCGAACCGGCGCGGGCTGCGCGTCGACACCCACTGCCGGGCGGGCGCGGTCGTCCCTCCGTACTACGACTCGCTGCTGGCGAAGCTGATATCGCACGCGGAGGACCGGGACCAGGCGATCGACATCCTGCTCGACGCCCTCGAGGACCTCGACGTGGAGGGCGTGGAGACGAACCGCACGCTGCTGATCAGCATCCTCGGCCATCCCGACTTCCGGGCCGGCCGGGCGACGACCGACTGGCTGGAGCGTGCGCTCCGATGAGCCGGCGGATCGAGTTCGTCGACACCACCACGCGCGACGGCAACCAGAGCCTGTGGAGCGCGACCGGGCTGACGACGCCGGACGTGCTGGCCATCGCACCCGTGCTCGACCGCGTCGGCTACCACGCCGCGGACTTCACCTCCAGCACCCATATGGCGGTGTCCGTGCGCTTCCACCGCGAGGATCCGTGGGAGCGGATCCGCCTGATGAGCGCGGCGATGCCCAACACCCCACTCAGCCTGATCACCCCCGGCATGCGGTTCATCGCCTGGGCGCCGGCCGGCCCGGACGTCATGGACCTCGCCTTCCGCCTCCTGGCCCGCAACGGGATCCGCCGCATCCAGATCGCCGATCCCTCCAACGACCCGGCCCGCATCCGGCGGCTGGCCGCCATGGTCCGGGCCGCCGGGGTGGAGGAGGTGGTCGTCGGCCTGACGTACTCGATCAGCGAGGTCCACACCCACGCCTACTACGCCGAGCGCGCCGCCGCGCTGGCGGACTGCCGGGACATGGACCGCCTGTACCTCAAGGACCCGGGCGGGCTGCTGACGCCCGACGCGGTGCGCGAGCTGGCCGGGCCGCTGAAGACCGCGGCCGGACACCGCCCGCTGGAGCTGCACAGCCACTGCACGATCGGGCTGGCGCCGCTCGTCTACCTGGAGGGGGTCCGGGCCGGCTTCGACGTCGTGCACACCGCCCACGCTCCGCTGTCCCGCGGCACCTCCCAGCCCGACGTGGCCAGCACCGTCCGTGACCTGGAGGCATCCGGCTACGCGCACGACCTGGACACGGGCCAGGCCGCGGTCGTGGCCCGGCACTTCGCCGAGGTGGCCCGGGCCAAGGGCCTGCCCGCCGGGGCGCCGCAGGAGTTCGACGCCGCCTACTACCGCCACCAGCTGCCCGGCGGCATGGTGACGACCACCCGGCGCATGCTGGCCGAGCTGCGCCGGCCGGAGCTGTTCGACGCCGTGCTGGAGGAGGTCACGCGGGTGCGGGCGGAGATGGGCTACCCGATCATCGTCACCCCGGTGTCGCAGTTCATCGCCAGCCAGGCCGCCCACAACGTGATCGACGGCGAGCGCTGGCGCACCGTGTCGGACGAGACCGTGCGCTACTTCCTCGGCCACTACGGAGATCCACCGGCGCCGCTGCACCCGGACATCGCCGACCGGGTGCGGTCCCGGCCGCAGGCGGCCAAGCTGGCCGATCTGCAGCCGATCACGCTGGACGGCGCCCGAGAGCGCTTCGGGCGGCGCATCTCCGAGGAGGAGCTGCTCCTCCGGCTGACGATGCCGGCCGAGCAGGTCGACGCGATGGTCGGCAACCGTGACCGGGCGAGCCAGACCGGTTCGCCGCTGCCCGCGGCCCGCCCCGGGCGCTCCCCGCTGGTCACCCTGCTCACCGAACTGGAGCGCCGCCCGGCGCTCAGCCAGGTGGAGATCATCACCGCGGACGAGCGGGTGGTGTGGCGGCGTGCCTGACCACGCGCTCCGGCTCGATGCCGCCCGGGGGTTCATGTTCGACATCGATGGGACGCTCCTGCACCGCGGCCCGGACGGGCGCGGCCGGCCCCAGCCCGGGGCGGTCGAGGTGCTGGAACGCATCCGCGCGTCCGGACGGCGGCTGGTGCTGTTCACCAACGGCAGCCATGTGCCGTCTCCCCGGATCGCGCACGGCCTCCGCGACGACGGCCTCCCGGTGGCCGACGACGAGGTGCTGACCCCGGTCGACAGCGCCACCGCCTGGCTGGCCCGGCACCCGGCCCACCAGCCGGTGCTGACGTTCGCGTCCGCCGCGGTGCGCGAGCACATGACGCGGGCCGGCATTCGGCTGACCGGGGGCGAGGATGCCCGGGCCGTGTTCGTCGCCCATCAGCCCGAGGTCGAGCTGGGCGAGGTGGAGCGGGCCGCGCGGGCCATCACCGTCCGCCGCGCGCCCCTGTTCACCTCCAGCTACGTCCGTGGCTACGCCGGGGCCAACGGGATCATCTTCAGCCGCGGCGCGATGATCACCGCCGCCATCGCCAAGGTGTCCGGCGCGCGGCCGCGAGTGCTCGGCAAGCCCTCGCGCGCCGCGGTGGCCGCGTTGCGCGAGCGGCTCGGCGTGCCCACCGACCGGATCGCCGTGGTCGGCGACGACCTGGGGATGGACGTGGCGCTCGGCCGGATGGGCGGCTCTCAGACGGTGCTGGTGCGCAGCGGGATCAGCGGCGACCTGGACCTCGGCGCCGTCCCCGAGCCCCGCCGTCCCACCGCCGCCGTCGACGGAGTCGCCGACCTGCTGGCGCTGCTCTAACGGCCCTTCCCGTCCTGAATGGCGCGCCACACGTTCTCGCCGTTGACCGGCATGCCGAGGTGGCGTACCCCGAACGGCTTGAGGGCGTCGATGACGGCGTTGTGCACCGCCGGGGTGGAGCCGATCGTGCCGGACTCGCCGATTCCCTTGGCGCCCAGCGGGTTGACCGGGGTGGGCGTCTCCATCACGACGCGTTCGAAAGAGGGCAGCTCGACCGCGGTGGGGATGCAGTAGGTAACCAGGTTGGCGTGCTGGGGGTTGCCGTCGGAGTCGTAGCGGACCTCCTCGTACAGGGCCTGGGCGATCCCGGCCGCGACCCCGCCGTGCACCTGGCCCTCGGCCACCATCGGGTTGATGATTCGCCCGGCGTCGTCACAGGCGATCATCCGCACCAGGCGCACCGCGCCGGTGTCGACCTCCACTTCCACGACCGCCACATGGGCCCCGAACGGGAACGTCGGCGTCGCCGGCTTGAAGTCGGTCTCCGCGCTCAGCTCGGCCAGGCGGCCGTCCTGGTGAAGCTGCACCGCCAGCTCCGCCCAGGCCAGCGACGGCTCGGTGGAGCCGGTCACCCGGAAGCTGCCGGTGTCCAGGTCGAGGACCATGTCCTCCGGGTTGGCCTCCAGCTGCTCGGCGGCGAGCTGCTTGGCCCGGTCGACGAGGATCTCCGCGGCCTGGCCGGCGGCCGCGCCGCCGATCTGGGTCGACTTGGAGCCGTACGTCCCGGTGCCGCGGGGGACCCGATCGGTGTCGCCGGCCAGCACCTGGATCCGGTCCAGGTCGATGCCGGTGCGCTCGGAGACGATCTGGGCGAACGTGGTCTCATGACCCTGGCCGTGCGAGAACGAGCCGGTGCGGACAATCGCGCCGCCGTCCTCCAAGATCTCGACCGCGCCAAATTCCCCTTCGCCGATGCCGTTGGTGATCTCCACGTAGACGCTGAGACCGATGCCGAGCAGGTGGTCCGAGCCGGCCTCGATGCGCTCCGCCTGCTCCCGGCGCAGCTCGTCGTAGCCGGCGTGCTGAAGCGCGCGGTCCAGCGCCCCCGCGTAGTCGCCGATGTCGTACGTGACGCCGGTGGCGGTCTGGACGGGGAACCGGTCGTTGCCGATGAAGTTGCGCCGCCGCACCTCGGCGGGGTCGAGGCCCGCCTCGGCGGCGAACATGTCGACCGCCCGCTCGATCATCTGGGTCGCCTCCGGGCGCCCGGCGCCCCGGACGGGCCCGGTCGGCGTCGAGTTGGAGACGACGGCGGTGACCTCGACCTCGATGCGGGGGATGTCGTAGACGCCGCTGCACATCATCTGGGTCAGCACCGGCAGGAACGCGCCCAGCCCGGGGTAGGCGCCGGCGTCCTGGAGCAGCTTGACCCGCAGCGCCGTGATCCGGCCGTCCCGGGTGCCGCCGATCTCGAAGTCGGCCCACTGGGAGCGGCCGTGGTGCATCCCCACCATGTGCTCGGAGCGCGTCTCGGTCCAGCGGACGGGGCGGGTGGGTGGGGACGTATTCATGGCCAGCCAGCCCATGAGGATGTCCTCCATGTCGGCGCCCTTGCCGCCGAACCCGCCCCCGACGTCCGGGGCGATGACCCGCACCTGATCCGGCGACAGGCCGAGCGCTCCCGAAATCATCTCCTTGTCCTGGTGGGGGGTCTGGGTCGACAACCGGATGGTGAGCCGGTCGTCGGCGAACTCGGCCACGATCGAGCGGGGCTCGATGGGCAGCGCCAGCAGGCGGGGGCTCTCGTTGGACCCGGTGACGACGAGGTCGCAGTCGGCGAACAGGTTGTCGTCCGCCTGGACCGGGATCTGCAGGCAGGTGTTCGAGCCCGCCCCGGGGAACAGCAGCACCTCGTCGGTGACGGCCTCGCGGCTGGTGGTCACCGCCGGCAGCGGGTCGTACTCCACGATCACCATCTCCGCCGCGTCGACCGACGCCGCCTGGGACTCGGCCACGACGATGGCCACGATCTCACCGGCAAAGCGGACCGTGTCGGAGGCCACCGGGGGCCGGGACATGCTCTCGTGCACCTGGAGCATCGGCGGGGGCGGGCTCGGCGCCAGGCCGATCTCGGCCGCCGTGAACACCTGCACGCCGGGCAGCGCCCGGGCCTCGTCGGCGTCGATGGACACAATCTTCCCGTGCGCCACGTACGAGCGCACGAACGTCACGTGCAGTGCGTTCTGGGTGCGGGTGTCATCGACGTAGCGTCCCTGCCCGAGAAGGAAGCGCGGGTCCTCGCGGCGGCGAATCCTCTGTCCGATTCCGGTGGCGATGGCGTATCCCTTTCCTTGTGTGCGCCGGCGGGCGACATCATACGTGCCGCCCTGGGGCCGCCAGCCTATCCGCGCAGCCCCGGTTGTCCCGGCGCGCAAGGGCGCGTCACGGATCGACGAATTCGGCCGGTTCCTTGGTGAAGCCGGCGGCCACCGCTGCCAACTGGTTGGGGGAGCCGACCAGCCCCAGCTGAAGCTGGGCCTCCAGGGCCAGCGTCTCGGGGGCGGGCCCAGTCCACGACTCGTCGTACAGCCGCTTGGCGGCGCGCACCGCGTCCGGCGAGCGGCCGGCGATCTCGTCGGCCAGCGCCCGGGCGGCGGTGAGAGGCTCCTCGGCCAGCCGCGTCACCACTCCCAGCCGCTCGGCCTCGACGCCGTCGAACACCCGGCCGGTGAACGTGAGCTCCTTGGCCACGTCGGCGCGGACGAGCCGGGGGAGCGTGCGCGTGATCGACATGTCCGGGATCAGGCCCCACTTGATCTCCATGACCGACAGCCGGGCGTACGGCGACGCGACCCGGATGTCGGCGGCGAGCGCGATCTGCAGCCCGCCGCCGAAGCAGGTGCCGTGGATGGCGGCGATGACCGGTACCGGCACCTCCAGCCAGACGTGGGCGGCCTGCTGAAACCAGTTCGGCACCTGACCGCGGACCCGGTCGACGAGCCCCTGGACGCCGTCGCCCGCCGACATGATGCTGACCACGTCCAGCCCGGAGCAGAAGCTCTGCCCTTCGCCATGGAGCACGACGGCCCGGACGCCCGGCTCGTTGGCCACCCGCTCCCCGGCGGCGATGATCTGCTCAAACATCGGCACGTCGAGCGCGTTGTGCTTGTCTCCGCGGGTCAGCGTGACGACCGCCACGTGGTCGTCGACCGTGACCTGGACTCGCTGCTCAGCCATATCTCCAGACCCTACCCATCGAGGACGACCGGGTCGCCGATGCGCACGGCGCCGCCCTCCAGGACCTCGCCGTAGATCCCGAACGGCAGCGGCTCGGTGCCCTCTTCCTCCCCGCGGTAGGAGCGGAGCAGGTCGAGCGTGGGCAGGTCGGCGACGGCGCTGTCCGGGTCGCGGCTGGTGATCAGGCAGCGGCCGACGTGGCCGCGCATGCGCAGGAGCGCTCCGCCCACCCGCAGGCGCCGGTCGATCCACCGGTCCTCCTCGTGGGCGGCGACCCCGTCGATCTCGATCAGCATCCGGAAGCGGCGCGCGTCGACCCCGTCGGTTCCGGCCTCCTGGGCCAGCCGGCGCAGGGAGGCGCGGGAGATGAGCGAGGTGGCCCCCTCGCGCCCGCGGTCGACCCCGGTCCGCGCCGCCACCAGCCGCAGCGGGGCGCCGACGAACTCGGACACCGCCTCCGACCACGGGCCCCGCACCGCCGGGACCTCGTCGGTCCGCCGGAAGAACCGCGTGGTGACCGGCTCGCCGTGCTCCACCACCCCGGCGACGACGGCGCCGTCCGGGAACGTCAATGTCAGCTCGCCGCTGTCCGCGTCGTAGGCCGGGACGATCCTCTGCAACGCGGCGAACTGCTTGCCGTTGACCATCCGGCCGCGGGCGTCGACCACGTAGAAGCGGCGGTCGCCGGCCGCGCCGTACTCGCCGATCTCGATGGCGTCGACCGGGCGCAGGCGCATGGCCTTGACCGGGGCGATGGCGAGCGCGGTGACGGTGACGGGGGACACGGGCGATACAGCGTACGGATCCGGCGGCTCGGCGAAAAACCGGAGATAGAGGCCGGTTACTCGCCGAGCTATGGCGCGGCAGGCTATGCGGCCGCGGCCTGCTCGGCCCAGTCCTGGTACAGCTCCCGGTAGCGGCCGCCGGCCTCGAGCAGTTCCTCGTGGGTGCCGGCCTCGACGATTCGCCCGTGCTCCAGAACGAGGATCTTGGCGGCGTGCTGGATGGTCGACAGCCGATGGGCGATGACGATGGCGGTGCGGCCGGCCACCAGGCGGCGCAGGCCCTCCTCGATCAGCCCCTCGGTGTGCACGTCGACGTTGGCCGTGGCCTCGTCCAGGACCAGGATCCGGGGGTCGGCCACCAGGGCCCGGGCGAAGGCGACGAGCTGGCGCTGGCCGGCCGACAACTGGATGCCGCGCTCGCCCACCTGGGTGTCGTAGCCCTGCGGGAGGGCCATGATGAAGTCGTCGGCCCCGACGGCGCGGGCGGCGTCGCGGATCTCCTCCTCGGTGACCTCGTCCCGCCCACCTCGCCCGAACGACAGGTTCTCCCGGATCGTGCCGCTGAACAGGAAGCCCTCCTGGGGCACCATCCCCATCTGAGAGCGCAGGGACTGGGCGGTGACCGTCCGCAGGTCGTGGCCGTCGACCAGCACCCGTCCCCGCGTGGGGTCGTAGAAGCGGGCCACCAGCTTGGCGAACGTCGACTTGCCGGCGCCGGTCTCGCCGACCAGCGCCACCGTCTGCCCAGGCTCGATCACCAGGTCGATGTCGCGCAGCGCCCACGCTCCGTCGTCGTCCGCGCCATACCGGAACGAGACCTGATCAAAGGTGATCTCCCCGCGGATCTCCGGCAGCGCCACCGCGTCGTCGGCGTCCAGGATCTCCGGGCGCTCGTCGAGCAGGCCGAAGATCTTGTCCAGCGCAGCCATGCCGGACTGATAGGTCGTGTACAGCTGCGAGAGCTGCTGGATCGGGTCGAAGAAGTTGTTCAGGGCGGCGATGAACGCGAACACCACACCGGTCGACGTGTGGCCGTTGATCGCCGCGATCCCGCCGATCACCAAGATCTCCACGGTGACCAGCGCCGACAGCAGTTCGACGCCGGGGAAGTAGGCGGCGTTCAGGTTGACCGTGGTCATGTTGGCCGCCCGGTTCTCCTCGTTGAGCTCCTGGAAGCGGTTGACGTGCTGCTCCTCCTGGCCGAACGCGCGCACGACCCGGATCCCGGACAGGGTCTCGCCCAGGTAGCCGGTGATGGCCGCGATCTTCTCCCGGGTGCGCCGGTAGGCGTCGGCTGACGCGATCCGGAAGGCGATCGCCCCGGCGAACAGGAGCGGCAGCGACAGGAACGTCAGCAGCGCCAGGTGGGGGTCGAGGACGAGCAGGATCACCACCACGCCGATGAGCGTGAGGCTGGACTGGATGAGCGTCGCCAGCCCGTCCTCGACAAGCTGGTCGAGCGCCTCGACGTCGTTGGTCATCCGGCTGATCACCACGCCGGCGATGTTGCGCGAGTAGAAGCCGATCGAGAGCGACTGGAGGTGGGCGAACAGCTTGAGCCGGAGGTCCTGGAGTGCGCGCTGGCCCACCCAGCCGACCAGGTACGTCTGCGCGTAGGTGGCGATCCCGTACACGACGGCCGACAGCAGGAACACGCCGACCGTGACGTAGAGCACGCCGGTGTCATGGCGCGTGATCCCGCGGTCGATGGCCACCTTGGCCAGCGGCGCCGGGGCCAGGGCGGCCGCGGTGGCCAGGACGAGCGAGGTGAACATGGCCAGCACCCGCCACCGGTACGGGGCCAGGATCTCGGCCAGCCCGCGCAGCTTGCGCCCGCGGCCGCCCGTCTCCTGCAGGCGGCGGCGCAGCTCGGAGACACCATGTCGCCAGCTCATGCCGCCTGCTCCTCGGTGACCAGGTCCTCGTCGGACGGGCGGGCGGGGCCGCTCTCCACGATTTCGCGGTACAGAGGCGAGACCTCCAGCAGCTCATCATGGGTGCCGTCGGCGGCGACCGTGCCGTCCTCCAGGACGACGATCCGGTCGGCCAGCGCGATCGTCGACAGCCGGTGGGCGATGACGAACGTGGTGCGGTTGGCCAGCAGGTCGGTCAGGGCGCGCTTGATCTCGGCCTCGGTGGAGGCGTCGACCGACGAGGTGGCGTCGTCGAGGATCAGGATCCGCGGGTCGGACAGGATGGCGCGGGCGATGGCGATTCGCTGGCGCTGGCCGCCGGACAGGGTCAGCCCGCGCTCGCCGACCCGGGTGTCGTAGCCCTTGGGCAGCTGCGAGATGAACCGGGCGGCCTGGGCCGCCTCGGCGGCGCGCTCCACCTGCTCGCGGGTGGCCAGCGGGTTGGCGTAGGCGATGTTGTCGTGGACGGTGGCAGAGAACAGGAACGGGTCGTCGTTGACGACGGCGATCGAGCGGCGGAGGCTGTCCAGTTCGACCGAGCGCACGTCGGCGCCGTCGATCGACACCGACCCGGCGGTCACGTCGTATAGGCGGGGCAGCAGCGACACCAGCGCCGACTTGCCCGACCCCATGGCGCCGACGAGCGCCACCACCTGGCCGGCTGGGACGTCAAGATCGATGTCGTGCAGCGCCGGGCGGGTGGTGCCGGCGAACGTCAGGCCGGCGCCCTCCAGGTGCACCCGGCCCCGCCCAGCGGGCAGCGGCGGCGCTCCAGCGGGCGACACAATCGCCGGCTCCTGGTCGAGGATCTGGAAGATCCGGGCGCCCGAGGCGGTGGCGCGCTGGGCGGCGCCGAGCATGTAGCCGAGCGTCCGCATGGGGGCGATGAGCATCAGCAGGTAGGCGTAGAAGGCGGTGAAGGCACCGACCGAGAGCGAGCCGTCGATGACCTCGCGGCCGCCAAACAGCAGGATCGCGGCCAGCCCCAGGTTGGGCAGGAAGCTGATCAGCGGGTTGTAGAAGGCCTGGATCCGGGTGGCCACCAGCTGCTGGTCGAACACCCGCTGCACGGTGTGGCCGAAGCGCTGAAGCTGGCGCTCCTCCTGAGCGAACGCCTTGACGACGCGCACGCCGGACACGTTCTCCTCGGTGTCGGCGGTCAGCTCGGCGATCCGCTGCTGGGCCTCCTGCATGGCCGGCCGCGAGCGGTGCCCGTAGCGGTTGGCGATCAGGACGACGAACGGCACCGGCGCCAGCGAGATCGCGGCCAGCCCCGGCTGGAGCGCAAACATGGCCACCGCCGCCAGCAGGATCGTGACCAGCGACTGGGCGATGAAGATGAGTCCGTAGCCGAGAAAGAACCGCACCGATTGCAGGTCCACGGTGGCGCGGGACATGAGCTGGCCGGTCTGCTGGCGGTCGAAGAACGCCAGTTCGAGCCTCTGCAGGTGCCCGTACAGAGCATTGCGCAGGTCGACCTCAACGCCGAGCGAGACACGCCCGGCGACCAGCCGGCGCAGCACGCTGAACACCAGACGGGCCAGGCCGGCGGCGGCGATGGCCAGCGCCAGGAGCACCAGCCGCTGATGGTCGTGGGCCCGGACGGCGTTGATGGCCACTCCGGTGAGGTACGGGATCAGGACGGTGCCGATCAGCGCGCCGAAGGCGAGCACGAACGACCAGATCGCACCCCGGCGATACGGTCGCAGAAATCCCAGCAGCCTCCAGAAGGTTTGCATACTTTACAAAGTATAGTAACGGACGTAACGTGAGCATGCGCCCCGCCTCGTGTTCCGTTCGGTTGGCTCGCTGGCGCCTCGACTGCCAGCAAGCCAACCGGACGGGACGCTCGCTCCATGTTAGGTTGGCCCTCGATGCTGGAAGCCGAGAAGGAGGCCGTGGCCGCCGCCGGGCGGCGCCTGGCGGCTGAGGGGCTGGTGATCGGCACCGCCGGGAACCTGTCGGTGCTCCGCGACGGGCTGGTGGCGGTCACCCCGACGGGCGCGATCCTCCAGCACGCTCGCGCCGAGGACGTGGCGGTCGTCGACCTGGAGGGCCGCCAGGTCGACGGCCGGGTGGCGCCCACGTCGGAGCTGCCCCTGCATCTGGGGGCCTATGCCCGCTGCGGCGCGGGCGCGGTGGTCCACACCCATGCCCCGATGGCCACGGCCGTCGCCTGCGTGGTCGACGAGCTGCCGGTGGTCCACTATCAGATGGCGGGGCTGGGCGGGCCCGTCCGGGTGGCGCGGTACGCCACCTTCGGCACCCAGGAGCTCGCCGACCTGACCCTCGACGCCATCGTTGACCGCTCGGCGGCGCTCAT
>JBPYFQ010000067.1:0-14758 GCA_051985625.1 Solirubrobacteraceae bacterium | reverse complement strand
GGGAACCGCCCGTCGGTCATCAGCGCCAGGTGCATCGGAAACGCCAGCATGTGCGGGTACGTGGGCGGCAGCGTGTCCGAGACGTCGAAGCCGCACACGCGGTCGTAGGCGGCCAGGCGCTCGCGGTCGACGGTGACGTCGGCACGCGTCAGCACGTCGTCGGGCACATCGCCACCCCCGCCGCCGATGAACGGCAGGCGCGAGGCGCCCGGGACCATGGCGACGCCGGCCCGTGCGAACAGAGGCAGCATCGCTGGGCTGCCGGTCAGCGTGCGCTCGCTCATGCGCCGATCAGGGCCTGTCCGCAGACGCGGACGACGTTTCCGGTCACGCCGGCCGAGGCCGGCGCGGCGAACCACGCGATCGTCTCGGCCACATCGACCGGCAGGCCGCCCTGCGAGACGCTGTTGAGGCGACGGCCGGCCTCGCGGATGGCGATCGGCATGGCGGCCGTCATCTTGGTCTCGATGAATCCCGGAGCGACGGCGTTGATGGTCAGGCCGCGCTTGGCCAGCTCCGGCGCCCGGCTCTGGACGAAGCCGATCACCCCGGCTTTCGACGTCGAGTAGTTGGTCTGTCCGGCATTGCCGGCAACTCCACTGATCGAGGCCACCCCGACGATCCGCCCGTTGGACCTCAGCGCGTCGCGGGACAGCAGCTCGTCGGTGATCCGCTGGGGCGCGGTCAGGTTGATGGCGATGACCTGGCTCCACTGCTCGTGGCTCATCCGCCCCATCGTCTTGTCCCGAGTGACTCCCGCGTTGTGGACGACGATGTCGGCGCCGCCGTGCTCGGTCAGCAAGTGGTCGGCGATGAGCGCCGGGGCACCCTCGTCGGTGATGTCGGCGGTCAGTGAGGAGCCGCCGATGCGGGCGGTCACCTCGGCCAACTCGTCGGCCATCGGCGGTATGTCGAGGCCGACGACGTGGGCGCCGTCGCGGGACAGGACCTCGGCGATCGACGCGCCGATGCCCCGGGCCGCCCCGGTCACCAGCGCCACCTTGCCGGCCAGCGGCGAGTGCCAGTCCACCTGTCCGTGGGGGGCGGCACCCTGACGGACGCGCACCACCTGCCCGGAGACGAACGCCGACCGCGGCGAGAGGAAGAAGCGCAGGGTCGACTCGAGCTGGTTCTCGGCCCGCGGCTTGACGTAGACGACCTGCGAGGTCGCACCCTTGCCGACCTCCTTGCCGATGGCCCGCTCCAGACCCTCCAGGGCGCGCTGGGCGATCGCCGCCTCCGGGGTGGCCGCGTCCTCAGGCGGGGTGCCGAGCACGATCACCCGCCCGTTGGGCATGACCCGGCGGATCGACGGGTGAAAGAACTCCCAGGCCGAGACGAGCTCCTCGCTGGAGCCGATCCCGGTCGCGTCGAACACGAGCGCCTTGAAGCGCTGGTCGGCCGGCGCGGCCTCCGGGTTGAAGATGGCCGCGTCGAGCTTGGCCTGGGCGGCGGCCGCCCGCAGGTCCTCGTCCATCGCCGTGTGGACCTCGGCGTCGATCGCGGCCAGGACCTTGGCCACCGTCTTTGTCAATCGTCCGCCCGTCCCGCCGAGCAGGACGGGGCCGGAGATCACCGGCTGGCCGGGCGTGTAGCGCTCCAGCCGGGGTGGCTGGGGCAGCCCCACCTGCTTGGTGATGAGCTTGCCGATGGGCGTGTTGACGAGTTGCTGATAGCGGTCTGTCATTGGGCTGCCTCCATGATCGCGGTGACGCCGAGTCCGCCCGCGGCGCAGATCGAGATGACCCCGCGGCCGGACTTCGTCTCGCTCAGGGCCTTGGCCAGCGCGGCGACGATCCGGCCGCCGGTGGCGCCGAACGGGTGGCCGGCGCCGAGCGAGCCGCCGTGCACATTGAGCTTGTCCCGGTCGATCGCGCCGACCGGCTGTTCCAGTCCCAGGCGCTCGGAGCAGAACACCGGGTCCTCCCAGGCCTTGAGCGTGCACAGCACCTGCGCGGCGAACGCCTCGTGGATCTCGTAGAAGTCGAAGTCCTGGAGCGCGGCGCCGGCTCGGGCCAGCATCTTCGGCATCGCGTAGGCCGGCGCCATCAGCAGGCCCTCGCGCTTGTGGACATGGTCGACGGCCGCGGTCTGGGCGCCGCTGAAGTACGCCTGGACCGGGATGTCATGGGCCTCGGCCCACTCCTCGGAAGCGAGCAGCACCGTGGAGGCGCCGTCGGAGAGCGGCGTCGAGTTGCCCGCGGTCATCGTCCCGTCCGGGCCGCCGAACACCGGCTTGAGCTTGGCCAGCTTCTCGACGCTGGAGTCCGGGCGCAGGTTCTGGTCGCGCTCCAGGCCCAGGAACGGCACGACCAGATCGTCCAGCCAGCCGGTGTCATAGGCGGCGGCGAGCCGGTGGTGGCTGGTCACGGCCAGCTCGTCCTGCTCCTCGCGGCCGATCCCCCACTCGCGGGCCATGATCGCCGTGTGCTCCCCCATCGAGAGCCCGGTGCGCGGCTCGGAGTTGCGCGGGATCTCCGGCACGAGTTGCTGGGGGCGCAGCTTGGTCAGGGTGCGCAGCCGGCCGGTGTTCGACTTTGTCCGGCTGAGCTCCAGCAGCACCTCGCGGAGGTCCTCGTTGAGCGCGAGCGGCGCGTCGGAGGTGGTGTCGACCCCGCCGGCGATGCCGCAGTCGATCTGGCCCAGGGCGATCTTGTTGGCGACCAGAATCGTCGCCTCCAACCCGGTGCCGCACGCCTGCTGGACGTCGTAGGCCGGCGTCTCGGGCGCCAGCTGGGAGCCGAGGACAGATTCGCGCGTCAGGTTGAAGTCCCGGCTGTGCTTGAGGACGGCGCCGGCGGCGACCTCGCCGACCGCCTCGCCCTCGAGGCCGAACCGGTTGACCAGCGCGTCGAGGGTCGTGGTCAGCATGTCCTGGTTGGAGGCCGTCGCATACGGACCGTTCTGGCGCGCAAACGGGATGCGGCTGCCCCCCAGCACCGCCACGCGGCGGACGCTTGAGTTCATCGGTGGCTGCTCCTGGATCGGTTAGTTACGCCACCGTAGCTTACCCGCCAGTAGGCGTGCGGAACCCCGCCTCGACCCACGCGGCTGGAGGCGTCGGCACCTCACCGGCATGGCAATGACAGGCGGTGACGACGGTCGCGCTACGAGGGCGGGGCTGCCTCAGTCGCCGCGTTCGGCCGCGGCGGTGGTGAACGCACCTCCGCTCACGGCGCCGCGCACCACCCGCGGGGCGAGCGTTCGCAGCGCGGCGAAGACGGCGTAGTAGCGCGGCGCGTAGCGCTCGGCATGTCCGCCCGGCCCGGCGTCGACGATCGCCTCGGCCACCGCCTCGGGCTTGGACACCATCCAGCGGGTGGCCGCCCGGGCCCTGAGCTCCGCCGCCGGGAATCCCTCGGTGGCGATGTAGCCGGGCAGGACGAGGCCGACGTGGACGCCGTGCTTGCGCTCTTCGCCGTACAGGCCGTCGCTCCACCCCGCGATGGCGAACTTGGACGCCGAGTAGGCGGCGGCCCCCGGCCGGGCCACGCGGCCCGAGGTGCTCGACACGTTCACGATCGCCACCCGCCGTTCGCCGGAGCGGGCGGCGGTTGCCCGCAGCAGGGGCAGCAGGGCCTCGGTCAGCCGCACCGGCGCCTCGAAGTTGATGCGCATGTGGCGCTCGACGTTCTCCCAGCCACCCTCACCGAACTCGCCCTGCCACCGCGCGCCGGCGTTGTTGACGAGCAGGTGAAGCTCGCCGTGCTCGCGCTCCACGACCTCCCGCACCCGGGCGGGCGCGTCGGGGTCGGTCAGGTCGGCAGCGATGACCGTAGCGCGGGGTGGGTGGGAAAGTTCGGCGGCCAAGGCGCGCAGGCGCTCCTCGCGGCGGGCGACGAGCACCAGCCGCGCGTCCGGCTCGCGGGCCAGGCGGCGGGCCGTCGCCTCGCCGATCCCGCTCGACGCGCCGGTGATGAGGGCCACGTAGGGCATCCGGGCGGCAGCCTAGTACACGCATCCGCTCCCGCCTCTACTGGCGTCCCGCGACGCACCGGCGAGTAGGTTGGCCCCCGTGAGCATGAGCACCATCGCGCTCCTCAGCGTGCCGATCGTGACCAGCGTGATCGGCTATGTGACCAACTGGACGGGCGTCCTCATGCTGTTCTACCCCGTCCACTTCAAGGGCTGGCGGGCGCCGTGGCTGCTGGCGTTCGTCCGGGTGCTCCCGCGCCGGGTCCAGCAGATCCCCGGGGTGATGATCGGCGGCGTCGGCTGGCAGGGCATCGTCCCCTCGCGCGCGGCGAAGATGGGCAGCCTGGCCGTCGACAGCGGCATCTCGAAGATCGGAACCCCCCGGGAGTTCTTCAACCAGTTGGAGCCGGAGAAGATCGCCGAGCAGATCATCGTGTCGGCCCGCGAGGACCTGCCGGCGATCGTCGACTCGATCATGGAGCGCGAGCAGCCGCGGCTGTGGCGCGAGCTTCCCGAGCAGGTCCGGGACCTGGTCCGCCAGCGGGTCCTCAGCCAGCTGCCCCAGGTGGTGCGCCAGTTGACGACCGAGATCGGCGAGCACCTCGACGAGCTCGTCGACGTCAAGCTGATGGTGATCAAGCGCTTCGATCCCGAGCTGGCCAACCGGGTGTTCCTGGACATGGGCCAGCGCGAGCTGCGGTTCATCAAGAACTTCGGCTTCGTGTTCGGCTTCGCGCTCGGCATCCCGGTCGCCGCGCTGACCCACTTCGTCACGGCCTGGTGGCTGCTGCCGATCCTGGGCGTCGTGGTCGGCTATGTCACCAACTGGATGGCGCTGTGGATGATCTACGAGCCGGCCGAGCCGCGCCAGTGGGGGCCGACCCGGATGCAGGGGCTGTTCATCCGCCGGCAGCACGACGTCGCCGAGGTGTATGCCGAGATCGTCGCCGACGAGATCCTGACCGTGGCCGAGTTCGGTAACGAGTTGCTCACCGGCCCCCAGTCCGACCGCACCCGCGCCCTGATCGAGAACGCCATGCGGCCGGCGGTGGACCGCGCGATCGGCCCGGCCAAGACCGCGGTGCGGGTTGCGCTGGGCGACCGCGGGTACGAATCGATCCGGGAGTCGTTCGCCACCGAGCCGATCGATCAGATCATGGAACCGCTGACAGACCCCCGGTTCAGCGCCACGCAGAGCGCGACGATGCGCCGCCTGATCACCGAGCGGATCCGGGCGATGGCGCCTGCCGACTTCGCCGAGCTGCTGCGGACGGCGACCGAGGAGGACGAGTGGCTGCTGCTGCTGCACGGCGCGGTGCTCGGCCTGGCCGGCGGCTTCATCCACCTGGCGATCTTCGGATGACCCACGGCGATCCCCTGTTCCAGGGCGAGATCGTCGACGACGCCCAGATCGACGACGCCGAGGTCGTCGACGCGCGCGAGGCGTCGCCTGAGACCCTGCTCGCCCCGGCGCTGGCCCGCGCGGCCGGCGGCGTCTGGTGGCGGGCGACGAAGTGGGGCGTCACCACCACCGCCCGGACCGGCGCCCGGCTGGCCCGCGTCGCGGCGGCGGCGACCGGGGCCGACTCCGCCGGCCACGTCGTCGACGACCTGGTGGAGGAGCTCCGGGGCTACGCCCGGGACCTGCTCGGCATCACCGAGCTCGACGATCGCGTCGCCCACCTGATGCCGGACACCTCGCGCCAGGCCCAGCTGCCCCAGCGGGAAGCGCTCCGGGTGCGCGGCGCCCGCCTGCTGCGCGCCTCGGCCGAGGTCGACGGCGATGATGGGGTCCATCCGGCCTACGCCCGGATCCTGACCGAGCTGGCGGGCGACGAGGCCCGGATCCTCCGTCTGCTCGCCTCCGACGGCGCCCGGGCCGCCGTCGACGTGCGCGCGGCCGGCCTGATCGGCGTCGGTTCGCAGCTGGTGGCCGGCGGCTTCAGCATGATCGGCCCGGAGGCCGGCTGCCGCCACAAGGACCGCGTCCAGGCGTATCTGAACAACCTCGAACGGCTCGGGCTCATCTGGTTCTCCCACGAGCCGATCGACGACCCGGTCGCCTACCAGGTGCTCGAGGCCCAGCCGGAGGTGATGGACGCCATGCGCCGCCCGGCGCGGGCGCGCACCGTCCAGCGCAGCATTCAGCTGACGCCGTTCGGCGAGGATTTCTGCGCCGTCTGCCTGCCGGCCAGCGCCCGCGAGGCCGAGGTCCTGGCCGGCGAGGAACCGGCCGGCGATCAGGACCCGTAGCCGGCCGCCGAGATGCGCAGTGCCGCCTCCAGCGCGAACCGGGCCTCTGGGTCGTCGAGCCGGTCGCCGAGCAGATCGCGCAGCTTGGCGATGCGGTAGCGGACCGTCTGGGGATGCACGTGCAGGTGGGCGGCCACCTGCGGCGTCTGGCGCTGATGGGCCAGCCAGGCGGCCAGCGTCTGCTCCAGGCGCTCGCGCTCGCCGGCCGGCAGCCCGTCCAGGGGAGCCAGGCAGTCGTCCGCCAGCGCCCGGGCCAGGTCGCCGTCCTGGAGCAGGATGAGCGTGGCCAGGTGCTCGGCCGCGCGCGGCGGTTGCGATGCGACAGCAAGCCGGCCGTCCTGGGCCAGCGAGAGCGTCAGCCGGGCCCAGCGCAACGACCGCGGCGCTTCGGCGGGAAGGACGGTCGGCCCCAGGGCGGCCGGCTCGCCGGCCACGGCCCGGTCGACGGCGGCCGGGCGACCGGGACCATCCGGATCCGGCACCACCAGCCACGCGCCCTCGGCATCGGCGCCGACCAGCACGTCGAGGTCGAGGCGACGCGCCACGGCCGCGGGGTCGTCGCCGGCCAGCGCCAGCACCGCCAGCCGACGGGGCACGGGCCAGGCGGCGAGCTCGGCTGCCCGGGCCACTGCCTCGGCATCGTGGCCGGCCGGGTTGAGCAGCGCCGCCGCCAGCCGGCGACGGCGGCGGTCGCGCTCGCCCGCCTGATCGGACTGGATCCGCAGGTAGCCCTCCACGACATCGGCGGCCAGCTCGTCGCCGTAGACGAAGATCGCCTCGGCCAGTGAGATCGCCACCGGAGCCGAGACCCCGGCGCGGGTGGCGACGTCGGCGGCGCCCCGCCAGGCCGCGCGGATGCCGAGGCGAAACGCCGCCCGTAGGTCGTCCAGGCTCCGCCCGGACTGGAACTCCGCCTCGCCCAGCCGCCGCCACAGCTCATCGGTCTCGCCGGCCGGCGGCCTCCCCTGCTCGACGGCGTCCAGGAATGCGCGTATCGCCTGTTCGATGCCGAGCTTGAGCGCCATCCCCTCCGGCGCGTCGAATACCTGTCCGTAGGCCGGGCTGCCCGCCTGCACGGCGGCGACGATCTCGTCGACGAGCGATCCAAGCTGGTCGCGGACGAGCGCCACCGTCTCGTCCGGCAGCGGCTCGGCCGTCCACTCGGTCATTGTCACATTGTGACAAATCCGCCGTGCCAAGAAGTGGTGTCAAGGCGCAGACACGTCACCGGGTGCAGCCGTACGGTCCCGTTCATGCCTCGTCGCAGCATCACCCAGACCCACGAGCGGATCGCCCAACTCGGCTGGGAGCCGGACTACCACCAGCCCGCAGTGCGCTACCCGACCCGCTACCGGTTCCCGCACAAGGCCAAGGACCCGATGCGCCACATCATGCGCGAGTACCTGCCGATGGAGCTGGAGAAGGACGAGCGGGTCTACGGCGGCCACGACGCGGCCGTCCGCGCCGACATGCCCCACAAGGCCCACGAGCGCTGGCTGGAGATCCTCAAGCCGTTCATCGTCATCACCAACTACGCCGAGGTCGCCGCCGGCCGCTGCATGTCGATGCTGATGAGCGCGGTGCCCAACAACGAGCTGCGCAACGGCTACCACGTCCAGTTCGTAGACGAGATCCGCCACACCGGTATGCAGATGGCGCTGGCGCGCTGGTACGCACAGAACGTCCCGGACCCGGCCGGCTGGAACCTCGGGCCCAAGGGGTTCTCCGGGTCGGTGCTGACCAACCCGGGTCTGAACATGCTCTCGCACTTCATCGTCGGCGACCCCATCCAGTGCGCATTCACGCTCCAGGTGGTCGCCGAGACCGCGTTCACGAACGTCGTGTTCGTGGCCACCCCGGACGTGGCCGCGCGCAACGGCGACTTCACGCTGCCCACGACGTATCTGAGCGTGCAGTCCGATGAGGCGCGCCACATCTCCAACGGGTACGCGACGCTGCTGACCGTCCTGCAGGACGACCACAACGCGCCGCTGATTGAGCGGGACCTCCAGCAGGCGTTCTGGATCAACCACGCGTTCATCGACGTGTTCAGCGCGGTCGTCATCGAGTACTTCAGCCGCGACCGCTCCGACCCGGAGTCGTTCATCGACAAGTGGGACCGCTGGGTGCGCGACGACTGGCACCGGGCCTACATCATGAAGCTGGGCAAGCTGGGGCTCGATATCCCGCCGGACATGTTTGAGCGGGCCCGGGAGCGGCTGGTGGCGGGCCTGCACCACCGGCACGCGCTCCTGGCGTTCAGCGCGTGGCCGTTGAGCTTCTGGCGGTTCGACCCGCTCGACGAACGGGATTTCGAATGGTTCGAGTCCAAGTACCCGGGCTGGTATGCCGAGTACGGCGCGTTCTGGGAGGCGTTTCGCCACGGGGCCGATCCACGCAACGGCTTCCTGCCGCTCGACTTCATCAACATGGCCCCGCCGTTCTGCTGGACGTGCCAGGGGTCGTGCGTGTCGGAGGCCGACCGGGTGCACCGGATCGTCGGGCAGCGCACGCGCTTCTACTGCTCAAAGGAATGCCGGTGGCTGGACGAGTCCAACCCCGGCCGCTACACCGGCGACCGCAACTACATGGATCGCTATCACGGTTGGGAGGCCTCCGAGGTCGTCCGCGACCTGGGGTTCGTGCGGTCCGATGGCGAAACGCTCATCGGCCAGCCGCACCTGCGCGACAAGCACCGGTGGACCCTGTCCGACATCAAGGCCCACAACTGCCGCCTGGTCAGCCCCAACATCCGGGTGGCGGCCGAGCTGGGCCTGCCCAGCGGCGACTGGTCCGACACCCCGCGGAGCAACGGGTCGATCCCGCTGGACCTGGCGGCGTCCGTGCTGTGAGGGGCGGGCGGGTGCGAATTCGATTCGAGCCGCTGGGCGAGGAGATCGACTGCGCCGCCGACGAGTCGGTGCTCGACGCCGCCTTCCGGCAGGGCTACAACCTGGCCCACGGCTGCCGCGAGGGCCAGTGCTCCGCGTGCAAGTGCTACCTGCTCGACGGGGACGCCGATCTGAAGCCGTACTCCACGTTCGCCCTGTCGGACACCGAGCGGGAGAACGGCTACCGGCTGATGTGCCGGGCGCTGCCGGAGACCGACCTGGTCGTCGAACTGCTCCACTACGACCCGGACAACTACCGCCTGGAGAACCCGATCAGCGAGCGGTCGGCGCGGGTGGCGGCGGTCACCGACCTGACGGCCGACATCGTGGCGCTGACGCTCACCGTCGACGGCGATGACTTCACCTGGGCGCCGGGGCAGTACCTGGACCTCCACGCCGCCGGGGCCACCCGATCGTTCTCGATCGCCAACCTCCCCGGCACCAACCGGGTGGACCTGATCATCCGGCGCTACCCGGGGGGCCGGCTGTCCGGGTTGCTCGGCAGCGAGATCGTGGCCGGCAGCGAGCTGCGCGTCACCGGGCCGTACGGCGCGCTGCGCCTGCGCGACCCGGCGCGGCCGATCGTGATGATCGCCGGCGGGTCCGGGATGGGCCCGGTGCTGGCGCTGCTGCGCCAGCTGGCGGCCGAGGGCCGGCAGCCGGAGCGGCTGTACTTCGCCGCCCGGGAGCCGTTCCTGCTCGACGAGCTGCGCGACCTCGGCTGCGAGCCGATCCTGGTCTCCGGGCGGGAGATCGCCGAGGCGCTCGACGTGGAGGGCGATCACGACGTCTACATGTGCGGACCGCCGGGGATGCTCGACTCCGCCGAGGCGGCGCTGACCGCCGCCGGGGTCGATCCGGCCCGCATCTTCACCGACCGGTTCACGACGGCAGCGGACGCGGCAGAGGCGACGGCCGACGGTGCGGCCGCCGGGGCCGCCGGGGCCGCCGCGGCCGATCCGGCGGCACCCGCCGAGCAGGCGGTCTCCGAGCGGCAGTTCGCCTGGTTTACGCCGGCCGGGCGACGCGCGACGCTATACGAGGACGTCACCGTCGACACCCAGCCGTCGGTTCACCGCCACCTGAGCCGCGGCTGGCCGGTCAGCTTCGAGGACGGGCGGGGGACGTGGAACGACGCGTCGACGGCGCTGCGCTGCGCCGACTGGTTTGCCTTCCGCGACCCGGGCAGGCAGTGGGAGCGGACCTTCTACCAGCGGTCGACGGCGGTCGAGCACCAGCTGGAGGGAGCCCTGTCGTCCGCGGCCGAGCAGGGGCTGATCGACGACCTCACGCCGGCCTGGCGGGAGTTCCTGGCCACCAGCCTGCAGATCCCGGCGTTCGTGGAGCATGGGCTGTGGTTCGCCCTGGCCACCGCCGCCCGCGACTGCCTGTCTGACTCGGTCGCCACCTGCGTCTGCCTCCAGGCCGCCCACAAGCAGCGCTCGGCGCAGGCGATCGTGCTCTACGCGATGGACCTCGAGCCCCACCTGGGCCGCGAGCTCCCGATCAGCGCCGCCCGCGACGCATTCCTGAGCGATCCGGCCTGGCAGCCGGCCCGCCGGTACCTGGAGCGGCTGGCCGCCACCGCCGACTGGGGCGAGGTGGTGATCGCTGCCAATCTGTGCTTTGAGCCGGTCGTCGGCACGCTCATCCGGCGGGAGCTGGGAACGCGGGCGGCGGCCGCCAGCGGCGACGTTGTGACGCCCGCGCTGGCCCGGGCGGCCACGCAGGAATGGGAGTGGGCCAGGACGTGGACGGTGGCGCTGGTCCAATTTCTGCTGCCGGAGAACCGCGCCGTCGTCGATCGGTGGGTGGCCGACTGGATGCCCCAGGCGCTCGAGGCCGCGGCCGTCCTCGCCCCCGAGGCGGTCGACCCGGTGCGCGGCTACGCGGAGGCCATGCTGCGCGAGGCCCTCGACGAGCGGTCCGAGACGGCGCCGGCGCGGGTAGACGTCAACGGATCGCCCGGGCCGGCCCGGCCGGGCGGACCGTCCCCGACCGCCGCCACCAATGACACCGACTCCACCGACACGACCGGCGATTACGTGGGGATCGTGATGGCCAAGAGCGCCGAGGGCGATGCGGTCGCCCGGTTCTTCGGCGGGCGCGCCGACGTGCTCGAGCAGCCCGCGTTCTGGGAGATCCGGGCCCCGGTCCGGCTGGTCATCCCGTACGCCGAGATCTCCGAGGAACTGGGGTACGCGGTCGACGCCTACTCGATCCAGCACGAGATGTCGACGCACTACGGACGCATGGTCGCCACCGACGACGCGCTGATGCTGTTCTCGGATCCGACGGAGGCGATGGAGCACCTGCTGTCGTGAAGGCCTGGCTCGGTGAACGCCTGATCGCGCTCGATCGCCACCCGGTGGTGCACTGGGTGCTGGTCCGGGTGCTGTCCCGGGCGATCGCGCTGCGATTCGATCCGTCCGCGGCGCACGACCTGGACGCCACGCTGGAACTGGCCCTGCGTGATCCGCACGGCCGGCCGACCACCCGCTATGAGGTGCGGATCTCCGACGGTGGGTGCGCGGTGCAGCCCCGGACGCCCCACCGGGCGGGCGCCCGGGCCTCGATCAGCTCCGAAGACCTGATCATGCTGGCCTGCGGGACGGTGAGCTGGCCGGAGCTGTTCTCCAGCGGGCGGTTCGAGCTGACCGGGGACCCGTTTCTGGCCTTGCGCTTCGCCAGCCTGTTCCGGCTGCCCGTGGTCCTCGACGCGGTCTAGGGCCTCCGCTGCACCGCTAATTGACGCCCTGGGCGAACACGGCGTTCGGCTCGCTGCCCGCCGGCACCACACTCTGGGACAGCGGCAGCCGCGGCTTGACGATCACGCAGTAGTAGCGCGGCCGGTCGCGGCTCGGCACGCACGTCCGGTACAGCACGCCCGGCTCGATCACGAGTGTGTCGGGGTGGGCGACGTTGACCCGGAACTCCGCCGGCGCCCGGTCTCCGATGTAGGCCTCGGCCCGGACGGTCGCGTCGTCGAGCGCCCGCTGGTCGGCGACGATGCCGGCGTGGTGCACCGCGCCGATCGCCAGAAGTCCGGCGGTCAGCACCACGACCACCAGGGTGCCGCCGTAGTTGCGGGCGACCTGGACCGGCATGTCCGGACGGGCCCGCCGGATGACCGCGCCGACCGGGCGGGAGAGGAACAGGACCCCCAGGAGATTGACGATCAGCCCCACCAGGACGCCGCTCCCTGCGCTCTGGCTGTCGCCGAGGAACGGCCGCCACCGCGCGATCACCCCGTCGGCGATCACCGCCACGACGAATGCCGGCCATAGGAGAGCTCCACGCCAACGCCAGCGGGCTCGGTGCAGCCAGGCGCCGTCCATGCATCAGAGACTAATCCGCGCCCGTCCACCCTGGGGAGCGCGCGCGGGACCAGCCGTCGCCCGGAGGCCGCAAGACCCGGGCGAGCCGTCACCCTGGGGACCGCAGGCCCGGACGAACCGTCACCCGGGCGGCGAGCTCTCAGACCAGGCCGCCGCGGACCGCCCGCACCGCGGCCTGGATCCGGTTCTCGACCTGCAGCTTCATCAGGATCGTGGAGACATGGTTCTTGACGGTGTGCTGGCTCAGGTACAGGGCGTGGGCGATCTCGGAGTTGTCCATCCCGCGTGAGAGCAGCTCCAGGACCTCCAGCTCACGCCGGGTCAGCTGTTCCCCGGTGACCGAGGGCTCGACCGCGTCCGGCTCGCGAAGCCGGCGCACCAGGCGGCTGGCGATGCGCGGGGAGATCAGCGACTCCCCCCGCTCCGCCGCCCGGATGCCCTCCACGATCTGCTCCAGCGGAGCGTCCTTGAGCACGTAGCCACAGGCTCCGGCCAGCAGCGCATCGATGACGTGCTGATCGTCGACGAAGACCGTCAGCACCAGTACCCGGGCCAGCGGCGCGGCGGCGGTCAGCCGCTGGGTCGCCTCGATCCCGGACATTCCGGGCATGTTCAGGTCCATCAACACGACGCACCGTCCGACCTGCGCCGCCTGCGCAATCGCGTCCGCGGCGAGGCCCGCCTCGCCGACGACCGGGATCCCGCGCTCTTCGAGCAGACCGATCAGGCCGCGGCGAAACAGCTCGTGATCGTCCACGACGATCACCTTCAGGTCATTGCCCCGGACAGCTGCCGAGCCGTTGTCGGCGGTCATGCTGTCGGCGGGTGGGCGCAGGGTCGACACGACCTACCCGAGGTCCGACTCACCGGCCGCCAAGCATTGTCCCGTCCCGGTGACGGGATGCACACGCCAATCCCCAACTCCGACACCCCCGTGGCCTCTCATGGCCGGTTACCCCCAAACGTGGCCCGCCCGGTCGTGCGGTTCCACCACGTCTACCGCTACCTAGCGAAATTGTAGCAATCCTGTGAAGACCGGCGCGCGTTTCGGGGCCCGGCCGGCTCACTGCACGGGCGGACAGCCGGCGCGGGACCCGGCTGTCAGCAGCCCAGGCCGGGCGTCGATTTCCCGGGGGCCAGGCAGGTCTGGCCGGACAGGGGTGGACGACCGCCACGAATCGTGAACCAGTAGTACTTGCCGACCCAGCGCCTGTGCGTCAGCCGAACCGTGAACCGCGTTCCGGCCCGCAGATGGCGGTGCCTGAACACCGAGAGGAGGTTGATCGAACCGCCCCGCGGGTTCGGCACCACGAGCACGTGGAACGGGCAGCCGTGACCGAAGCACCGGAACGTGATCTTGGTCCCCTTCACCAGCTGGAATGCCTTGAACAGGATCACGTTCGTATACGCCGGGTGGTAGAAGAACGTCCACTGCAGCGTCGACTTCACGAACGCCGGCACGGCCGGGGCTGATCGGAGCACCCGCACGACGTGGACCGACGACGCCGATCCGGCAAAGTTCGCGTCCCCGCTGTACACGGCGGAGATGTCGTGCGTCCCTCGCGTCCGGTACTTCATCGTGCAGACCGCGGTGAGGTTGCTCATCGACTGATTGGCGCAGGCGGAAATCGGCTGGCCCCGGTCCAGGAACGAGATGTTCCCCGTGGGCACGGCCGGACCAGAGTTGCTGACCGGGAGCACAAGCGTGGCCGAGTAGATCGCCCGCTTGCGCCGCCCCACCCTCGCGGTCACGGCGAGTGAGACCGACGTGGAGTCCCTGCCGACATTGACGCTGGTCGGCGCGCTGCGCGAGCCGAGCACCAGCGCCCCCGGACCGGGCGCGTACACGGCCGAGATCCGGGCCGTGCCGGCGCCGAAGGCGGCCTGGCAGACGAGCGTGTTCGTCTGACCGCCGCTGACCCCCATTCCGGTGCAGCCCCGGATGGGAGTCGAGCCGTTGAGGAACGACAGCGAGCCGGCCGGGTCGGCGTTGCCCGAGTTGGAGGCGACCGTGGCCACCAGGGTCACCGTCTGATTGGCGGTCGGCGCGCTGGCCGAGAACGCCACCACCGACGTGACGCTCGTGGCGGTCACGAGTCCGGTGCGTCCCGAGGCCACCGGCACGCCGGGACCCGCGGCGTTGGCGGCCGTTTCCAGTACCTGGATCGTGTGCCCCACATCGCCGGCGCCGACCGCGTACGTCGGTCCGGTCTGCCCGGGGATCGGGGTGCATGCGGCGCCGAGGCAATCCTCCCACTGGTCGGTGATCGACGTTGGGCCGTTGGTCCACGCCCCCTGGGTCAGCGCCAGGGTCTGCCCCTGCTGGGCCGTTCCTGAGATGCGCGGCGCCACGGCGGCCGC
>JBPYFQ010000066.1:0-14046 GCA_051985625.1 Solirubrobacteraceae bacterium | reverse complement strand
AGTGGGAGCGACCGAGTACGGCGGTCCCGGCGATCCTTCCAGCGGCACCGTCGGCGCCTCCGGAGCCAGCCTGCCGGCGCACCCGGACAGCTACGCCGAGCTCGGCGGCACGACGTTTGCGTCCGCCACCGCCATGGGCGGCCTTTCCTACATGACGCCCCTGCGCATCTCCTGGGGGCACCGCTCGGCGATCGGCTACAAGCGCGACGTGGGGCTCGGCGGCGGTCTGGTGGCCGGCCTGCCGCGGGTGATCGACCTGTGGTGGCAGCTCGCCCGCGCCCTGGGCATCCCGTACGAGGCCGGACGCTGGGCTGGCGTGGTGACGGTCAGCCGGCTGCCCGTCGGCGGCGCCGCCGACGCGTTGGGGTCGGCGGTCCCGGCCCCAGCGCCGGCCTCATCCGCCTGCCCGCCCGCGCCCGGCCCCGCCGTCCCGGTCACCTCCGGCCCGCGCGCCCAGCTCCTGCCGGACGGCCAGGCGACCGTTCCGGCCGGCGCCCCGCCCACGGTCCGCGGGATGATCGCGGCGGGCAACCAGATCGTCGGCAAGCCGTATCTGTACGGCGCCGGCCACGGCTTGCCGCTGGACGAGATTGCGCCGGCCTACGACTGCTCCTCGAGCGTTGAGCACCTCCTGTACGGCGGCGGGCTGTTGCCGATCGGATACGGCGCGGCCTCCGGCGCGCTGGAGTCGTTCGGCCGGCCCGGCCCGGGCCGCTGGGTGACGATCTTCGCCAGCGCCGACCACGTGTTCATGTACGTGGCCGGGCTGCGCTGGGACACCCACGACGCGGCGGGGCCGGGGGACGGAAGCGCCGGGATCGGCTGGCATCCGCTGGTGCGCGGCTCGGCCGGCTTCGTCGCGCGCCATCCGGCGGGGCTGTGACGTGAGGCGGCTCCTGGCCCTGCCGCTGGCGCTTGGCTGCGTAGTGAGCGGCCTGGCCGGGTGCGCCGGTGTCCCGGGCGGCTCGTCCCCGGCCCGGCCGGCTACGACTGGGCAGACCACGACCCCGCCGGCCACGACCCCGCCGGCTACGACCTCGCCGGCCGCCACCCAGCCGCGTACCACGCAGTCGTCCACCACCCGGCCCAGCACTAGCCGCCCGCTGGTCGTCCAGGCCGACCGCACGCACGAGTACCCGGCCCCGTCGCCTCACCAGACCGTCATCGGCGGCTGGCGCAACCCGGCCCAGGCGGTGTCGGTGTTCGCCGACACGTACATCAATTGGACGGCCGCCACCCTCACCGCCCGCCTCCAGGCACTGGCCGAGGTCAGCCTCGGCCAGGCGCGCTCCGCGATGCTGCTGGCGGCGGCTCAGGCGGCCAAGGACTACGAGTTGCACCGCAGCGGCGTGGCCAATCGCGGCACGGTGGAGTCCGTCGCCCCACTGCCGTCGGCGCCGCGCCAGTACGTGGTGGTCACCCGGGAGCAGACCACCTCGACGGTCCCCGGCTCGGCCGAAGGCCTCGGGCCGGCCTGGCACGTCACGCTGGCCACGGTCACCCGGGTCACGGTCGCCCGGGTCACCGGCAGGCTGTGGGTGCTCACCCGGTGGCAGGCGGAGAGCTGAGGGCCGGAACGGCGGGATCGCCGCGGCACACGCCGCGCCCGTAGAACGCGCACCAGGCCGCCCGCGGCGCCCCGGTGGCGTCGGTGAGCGCCGAGTCCCAGTTCGGCTCGGCCTGCCACTGGTACCAGAACAGGTGGGTGATCGGCACGGCCGTGCCGGCCTGCGGCAGAGCGAAGAACGCCGCGGCGCTGAGCGCCTGCGCCGCCGCGTTGCCGTTCACGCAGGCCCCGAGGGTCCCGGTCTGCCCAAGCGGGGCGGCCAGCGCGGCGACACACTGCGACGCGGGCGCCTGGGAGGTCAGCTCGGTGCCGGCCTCGGTGACCCACAGGTCCCGGGCGCGCCCGGCGGTGTCGGCGCTGAGCGCCGCGTCGAATGCGCTGAGCGGACCCAGGTGGGTTCCGGCATAGGAGCCGGTGACGTCCCGGTAGTCGTGAACCGACCAGACCGCCGGGTATTGCGCCGGGCCGAGCACGCTGCCGAGTTGGTCGGCATAGGTGGCGAGATACGTCCGGGAGGGGTAGGCCAGCACGCCGGCGATGACCGTGTCGGGTCGATGCCCGGCAAACGCATGGATCTGGTGGGCGACGAGGTCATAGACGCAGGCCGCCTTGGCCGCCCCAGCGATCTCGGCGCCGCCCGCGGCCGGCACGTGGCATGCCCCCGCCCCGATGGCTCCCGGGTTCTTGTAGACCGTCAGTTCGTCGGGCTCGTTGAACGCCTCCCAGACGTGCGGCTGGTCGGCTGCCGGCAGCCGGCTGACCGCGTCGAGGATGCCCTGCACGCCGCAGTGCAGCGTCCACCACCCGGCGGCGGTGGTCGGATCGGGACCCGCGGCGTCCCACGGCGGCTTCGCGCCCGGGCTGGCATAGCCGGTGATGGCGACCAGCGGGGTCAGGCCGTCGGCGTGGGCCTCGATCAGGCTGGACCGGAGATCGTCCCAGCTCTGCGCCGGCGGATGAAACCGCCCGCCCGGGTCGTACCACGGACGGTCAAGGACGGAGGAGAACACGCACTGGGGTGCCGTCGTCGATCCGTTCCACTGCTCCACGGCGTCGTAGGGGACCCAGAACCGCGCCCCCGTGATCCGGTGGGCGCTGGCCGGGCCGGCCAGCTGCCGGAACAGCGGGTTGGCCCAGAATCCGGTCACCGTGCCCGCCGGACAGGTGCCCGTCGGGTCGCTGCAGCAGGCCGTGCCGCCGGTGACGCACCGTGCGAAGGCGCCCTGCGCATCGCCGAATCCGTACGTCACGGCGGCGGCCGGCGACGGGACGACCAGGACGATCGCCGCGGCCAGCAGCGCCCTGCGGAGCGTGTGTCGCATCCCTGTCCATAACACTCGCCGACTCGGGGCGTTGCTGAAACCGAGCCGCACCCGGGCGGTCAGTGTGCCGCGACGTTGAGCACGACCGCGCCGCCGAAGCAGGCCACCGCCGCGACGCGCAACGCCCACCCCGCCCGGTCGCCGGGCCGCCCGGTCACCATTCCGACCATCGCGACCGTCATGCAGCCGACGGCCGCCAGCGCCAGCAGGAGCGTCAGGGCCCGCAGCGCGGACATCAGCTGCCCCTAGTGGCCCCTCACGCAACTACGCCCGCATTCGAGGCACACCTGGCGGCGCCAGGCTTTGTCCTCGGAGCCTCGTGTAGCGGTGCTACACGTCGGCTCCTGCGTCCGTGCCCGGCATCCGCCAGTCGTGCCTCTCGGTGCGGACGTAGTCACGTGAGCGACCACTACGGCGCCCGCATCCCCAGCAGGCGCAGGTAGCGCGAGACCGCCTCGGCGCGATTCGACACCCGCAGCTTGCGCAGGATGCTGTTGACGTGGAACTTGACCGTGCCCTCCGAGATCACCAGTGCCTCGGCGATCCGGCGGTTCGAGCCGCCCTCGGCCAGGAGTCGGAGGACGTCGAGCTCGCGGCGGGTCAGCAGGCCCTCAAACACGATCCGGTCGTCGCGGGCGCCCCGCGTGACCGCAACCGTGGGGGCGGTCACCGGGGCCGGGGCCGGGCGCTGCATGGTGGCCAGGCGGATGGGAGCGTCCATGAGCTCGCTGGACCGCGCCCCCAGCCACTCCAGGAACTCGCGCGTCTGCTCCCGCTCGTGGCGCAGCGTCCGGCGCAGGCTGGTGCTCTCGTACGCCTGGGCAAGCAGGCTGGTGAACTCCCACAGCAGGTCGCGATCGAGGACGTCGAGCCGCTCCCCGGCGGCGCGCCCGGCGTGGAGCATGCCGATCGGCTGCCCCGCGACGACGAGCGGCGCGGCGGCGTACGCGGTCCAGCCCATGGTCTGCACCAGCCGCCGGTCGACCCGGGGGTTGAGGTCGGCGCCGTCGACAATCGTGGCGCGCCGCCGGCGCAGCAGCTCGGTCTCGATCGACGGGTGCTCCAGCCGGATGGGACCGTCGCGCAGGGCGGCGAGCACCGCGGCTTCGCCCGCCCGCTGGTCGCCCAGGTGGACGGCCTCGGCCACCAGTCGGCCATCTCCGGCCAGGCTGAGCAGCACGCGGTGAAACCGGGACGCCCGGCACAGCGCGGCGGGTGCTCGGCCCAGCATGTCGCCGGGCGAGGTGAGCGTCCGCAGCCGGCCGATCGCCCCGCGGACGTCGTCCAGCGCCCCAAACCGGGTCTCGAAGCGGGCGTGCAGGCGTTCCAGGGCCGCCCGCTGCGCGGCCACGGTGGGACCGGGGTCCTTCGGGCCGGCCTCCGCCACACGCTCGGTCACCGCCGCGATCGACCACCGCAGCCGCTCCAGCTCGCTGCCGGCTGCCGGGCCAACTCCGCCGCCCGCAGCGCCGCCCAGCACGCGCTCGGCCTCGGCGATGGCGTCGGCCAACCGCTGCTGGAGTTGGCTGCCCAGCGGACCGGCCAGTTGGTGGAGCGCCGGCGCGGCGCTCATCTTGCCTCCTCGCCGGCGCGGACATATCGGGCCACCGCGTCGGCGCGGCTGGTCGCCCCCAGCTTGCGCAGGATGTTCTTGACGTGGTACTTGACGGTTCCCTCCCGGACGACGAGGGCGCGGGCGATCGCTCCGTTGGTGTTCCCGCGCGCCAGCAGGCGCAGCACCTCCAGCTCCCGCGGGGTGAGCGCGTCGGTGCCGCGCAGGTCCGCGCCCGGGTCCGTCCGCGGGCGCATCAGCTCGCCGGCGTCCTCCAGACGGCTGAGCCGGGTGCCGAGCCAGTGCACCGCCGACGCCAGCTCGGCCCGATGGAGATCCAGCGTGTGGCGCAGCACAGCCCGCTCGAACACGCCCGAAAGCTCCTCGGCGTAGCGGCCCGCCACCTCGGCGTCGAGCGATCCGACGGGGCGCTCGCTGTGGCCGGCGTCGGCGTGCAGCAGGCCGATCGTCTCGCCGGCCGCCGTCACCGGCGCCACCACGTACGACTCCCAGCCGAGCACGTCCGCCAGGGGTCGCGGCGTGCGGGCGCGGGCGGTGGCCACCACCACGACCTCCGGGGCCTGGCGCCGGGCGACCTCGTACTCCAGGAGCGGGTACTCGAGCCGAGCGGGCTGCTCGGCCAGTGCGGCGAGTGCCTCGTCGGCCGCTCGCGCCCCCTCCGCATCCCACATGGCGAGCGGGGCGATCACGCCGCCCTCGGTGTCGCTGAACAGGACCCGGTCGAATTCCGAGCACGCGCCCAGCTCGGCCGCCGCCCGGGTCAGGATGCCCTCCGACCAGGCGAGCTCGCCCAGCCGCCGGGCGGCATCCGAGACGCGGTCCAGGGCGTCGCTGCGGCGGACGTATTCCAGCTCCGAGATCTCCCGCTCCAGGGCCAGGAGCTCGACCAGGACCCGCTCGGCCGCGCGGCTGGCCGGGATCGACTCAGGCCCGAGCTGCGCCATCCGCCGCTCCCGGGTCGATCCAGTGCCCGCTCCGCGGGCGGACGCCGCTCAGCGCGGCGTGCCGGCGCGCCGGATCAGCGCGTACCGCGCGATCGCCTCGTGGCCGACCGCGCACAGCGCCAGCGGCCGGCCGGTCCGCTCCAGTGCCCGCCATAGCTCCGGCGCGTCGGCGCGGGGCAGGACGGCCCAGGCCATGTCGTCGGACTGCAGCAGCCAGACGGCGGTCACCGCGCCGCACCGGTGCGGGTGGACGGGCGCCACCGCGCGCGGATCGCCGGAGGGGCCGTAGACGCCGAACCAGGCCAGCAGGTCGCGGGTCCGCCGCCCGACGACGGCCAGCGTCGCCCAGTCGGACGTGTGGTCGGTCACCGTGATACCCGGCCGGAGGCGCGCCTCTCTGGCCAGGCCCGCCCGGAGTTGGCCCTCGCCCGTCGGATCGCACAGGACGATCATGCGATCGGGGGCCGGGGCGCACCACCAGGTTCCGCCGGCGTCGACCGTGCCGCCCGGCGCCAGCTCGACGCCGGTCAGCCGAGAGCTGAGCGTGCGCAGGGCCGCGGGCGGGCCCTCCAGCAGCAGGGTGGTCAGCTGCGAGAAGTCGGCCAGCCCGACCGCACTCACGCATGCCGCCAGCTCCCCGGCCGCGGAGCCGTAGCTGGTGACCACGGCGTGGCCGGCGCGGGCGGCGCGCACGCCCCCCGCCTGCTGGACGATCGCGTCCAGCGAGCCGGGGCGAGAGGGCAGGGGCGCGTGAATCGACAAACCGTCCGCAACGTACCGCGCCGCGCGCAGGTTGACCCTGCCCCATTGGTAGGAGTTACCCTACAGAACAGGAGGTACGGCGCGACCGGTCCGCGGCCGGCCTCCGAAAATCTCCCCTCGCCGGGCATCCTACCCTTAAGTCTAGGTCGTTCTGGCAGTGTGAGAGTGGCGCGTGCCGGACGGATGCAATTGAGTGAGATCGACAGCTCGGATGAGAGAGGACGAGACGTGACATGACGACGCAGTCGCGAGTTCACAGCGCGACCGAGGTCACGAACCGGTACGCCCGCCTGGAGCGGATGATCGCCACGGACCAGTGCGTCATCCTCGACGGAGCGAACGGAACGGAGCTGATCAAGGTCCGGGGCGGCCGCCCGGAGGCCGATGAGCAGGTGTGGGGGCTGAGCGCCCTGCTCGACGCCCCCGATGACGTGGCGCGGGTCCATCGCAGCTACATCGACGTCGGCTGCGACGTCGTCTGCACCAACACCTGGGGCCTGCCAACGGCGCTGCGCGACCCCACCGTCCGCCTGTCGGATCACTCCGAGCCGGTGCACTGGATGGACGTCGCCCGGCGTGCCGTGGCCCTGGCCCGGTCGGCGGCACAGGACGCCGGACGGGCCGACGACGTGGCGGTGGCGTTCAGCCTCAACGGCGATGTCGACACTCCGGACGGGCGGGAGACGGTCCGGCTGCTGTCGCGGGCCTTCGAGAAGGAGCCCCCTGACCTCATCCTGCTCGAGACGCTCTCGCTGGTGCGCACCTCGACGTACGCCACGGTCGAGGCCCTCCTGGACACCGGGATCCCGGTCTGGCTGAGCTTCCGTCGCTGCCGGCATGGGGTGTGCGGCGTGTACGGCGAGCACTGGGGCGGCCCGGAGGGCGACTCGTTCGGCCGCGCCGCGCGGCGGTTCGAGGAGATGGGCGTCGGCGCGCTGGCCATCAACTGCATCCCGCCGGACCACGTCGCCGGGATGCTGGCCTGGCTGCGCGACTTCACCGACCTGCCGCTCGGCGTCTATCCCAACCTGGGCTACCTGTCGGCGGCCGGCTGGCGCGAGGAGCCGGGCGTCGAGGGCAGCGAATACGCCCGGCTGGCGCTCAGCTGGCGCGCCGAGGGCGCGCAGATCGTCGGCGGCTGCTGCGGCGTGCGCCCGGAGCACCTGGCGGCGGCGCGCGGCGCGCTCGCCGAGACCAAGCCCGGCCACGATCGCCCCGCCGCCCTGCCGGATGAGAACGGCGCCGCCACCACCCGGCCCCGCCTGCCGAACTGGGCCGACCCGCGCGGTCGTCAGATGTTCCCCCTGGACATGCCCGAGATCGACGTTGACGACGGGGTCTTCATCCCCACGCAGGGCAGCTTCCTGGCCTGGAAGTACCTGTACCGGGAGGGGATCGGCGCCCATGCGCGATGCCTCGACGTCGGCTGCGGGTCGGGCCTCTTGACCGTGCAGCTGGCCCGCAACGGGGCGGCGCACGTCCACGCCATCGACATCGACAAGGACTCGGTCAAGAACACGCTGACCAACGCGTTTCGCAACGGCGTCGCCGACCGGGTCACCGCCGCCGCCCAGGATCTGTACCCATGGGTGCCGGAGGAGCGTTACGACATCATCGTGGCCAGCCTGTACCAGACCCCGGTCGACCCGTTCGAACAGGTCACCACCCACCGCCCGCTCGACTACTGGGGGCGCAACCTCCTCGACCACCTCATTCGCATGCTTCCGGAGGCTCTGGCCGACGACGGCACCGCGTACGTGATGCAATTGTCGATTATCGGCCAGCGGCGGACGGCCGAACTGCTCGAGCGGCTCGGCTACCAGGCGCGCGTGGTCGACTTCTCGTTTTTCGCGTTCTCAGACCTTTTCAACAGCAAGCGTGAGCAGATCACCCGTGTGGAGGAGCACTCCGACGCGTACCACCTCAAGTTCGGGGCGGCCGACGTGATGGTCGCCTACCTGCTGGAGATCACCCGTAAGAGCAAGGAAAGCCTGTAGCCCATGAGCGTGACCGATAACGAGTTCCTGTTCACCTCCGAGTCGGTGACCGAGGGGCATCCGGACAAGATCGCCGACCAGATCTCGGACGCGGTGCTCGACGCCGTCCTGCGCGACGATCCGCGGGCGCGGGTCGCCTGCGAGACGCTGGTGAACACCGGCCTGGTCGTCGTCTCCGGCGAGATCACCACGACGACGTACGTCGACATCCAGGACGTCGTGCGGGAGACGATCAGGCGCATCGGCTACACCGACGCCAACTTCGGCTTCGACTACCAGACATGCGCGGTGCTCAACGCCATCGACAAGCAATCGCCGGACATCGCGCAGGGGGTCGACACCGCATTCGAGTCGCGCACCGGCGCCAGCGCCGACGACGAGCTGGACATCGCCGGAGCGGGGGACCAGGGCATGATGTTCGGCTACGCGTCCGACGAGACGCCGGAGCTGATGCCGCTGCCGATCGCGCTGGCGCATCGGCTGGCCCAGCGCCTGGCGAACGTCCGCAAGGAGGGCGTGGTCGATTACCTGCGTCCGGACGGCAAGACCCAGGTCAGCGTCCGGTACGTGGACGGCCGACCCGCGGCGATCGAGAAGCTGCTGATCTCAAGCCAGCACGCCGAGGGCGCCGAGGACCGGATCCGTGATGATCTGTGGGAGCACGTGGTGGTGCCGTCGCTGCCGGCCGAGTTGTATGACGCCACGGAGCTAAAGCGGAGCTTTCTCGTCAACCCGACCGGCCGGTTCGTCATCGGCGGCCCGATGGGCGACTGCGGGCTGACGGGGCGCAAGATCATCGTCGACACGTACGGCGGGATGGCCCGCCACGGCGGGGGCGCCTTCTCGGGCAAGGACCCGTCCAAGGTCGACCGCTCCGCCGCCTACGCCGCCCGCTATGTCGCCAAGAATCTGGTCGCCGCCGGCCTGGCCGAGCGCGCCGAGGTCCAGGTCGCGTACGCGATCGGCGTCGCCCGCCCGGTGTCGGTCATGGTCGAGACATTCGGCACCGAGAAGGTCGGCCGCTCCCGGATCCTCGAACTGATCAGCGAGCACTTCGACCTCCGCCCAGGCGCGTTTCGCGACTACCTCAGGCTCCATCGCCCTATCTACGAGAAGACCGCTGCCTACGGCCACTTCGGTCGCGACGACGAGAACTTCACTTGGGAGCGCACGGACAAGGCCGAGGCTCTTCGCGACGCCGCCGGCCTGCGGGGGGTCGCCGCCGCGCAGTAGCCGCCCGCCGCGGGCGGTCAGCGGTGAGCCCGGGGCGCTCCTATCCTGAAGCGTCAATGTCCGCTCAGTACATCTTCACCACCCACAAGCTGTCGCGCCGCTACCCGCCGGACAAGGAGGTGCTGGCCGACATCTCCCTGTCGTTCTATCCGGGCGCCAAGATCGGCGTGCTCGGCTACAACGGCGCCGGGAAATCAAGCCTGCTGCGGATCATGGCGGGCATCGACACCGAGTTCGACGGCCACGCCCAGCTGGCCCCGAAGGCGACCGTCGGACTGCTGGAGCAGGAGCCGGAGCTGGACCCGGCCAAGGACGTCAAGGGCAACGTCGAGGACGGGGTGGCCGAGATCCGCGGGCTGCTCGACCGCTTCAACGAGCTGTCGATGAATTACTCCGAGGAGACCGCCGACGAGTTCGCGCGGGTCCAGGAGCAGATCGACGCCGTCGACGGCTGGAACCTGGACACGACGCTCGAGTACGCGATGGATGCCCTGCGCTGTCCGCCCGCCGACGCCGACGTGACCCTGCTCTCCGGCGGCGAGCGCCGCCGCGTCGCCCTGTGCCGCCTGCTGCTCAGCCAGCCGGACCTCCTGCTCCTCGACGAGCCGACCAACCACCTTGATGCCGAGTCGGTCGCCTGGCTGGAGGCCCACCTGCGCGACTACAAGGGGACGATCGTGGCCGTCACGCACGACCGCTACTTCCTGGACAACGTTGCGGGCTGGATCCTGGAGCTTGACCGCGGCCACGGCATCCCGTACCAGGGCAACTACTCGGGCTGGCTGGAGCAGAAGCAGAAGCGCCTGGCCCAGGAGGAGCGGCAGGAGTCGTCCCGGCAGCGCACCATCGCCCAGGAGCTGGAGTGGGTGCGCCTGAACGCCAGCGCCCGCCGCACCAAGCCCAAGGCGCGCATCAACGCCTACGAGGCGCTGCTGGCGCAGGACCGCAACGTCAAGCTCGACCAGGTCCAGATCCACATCCCGGCCGGTCCCCGGCTCGGCGATGTGGTCGTGGAGGCGGACTCGCTGCGCAAGTCCTACGGCGACCGCCTTCTGATCGACGACCTGTCCTTCAAGCTGCCGCCCGGCGGGATCGTCGGCGTGATCGGCGCCAACGGAGCGGGCAAGACGACGCTGCTGCGGATGATCACCGGCCAGGAGTCGCCCGACGAGGGGGCGCTCAAGATCGGCGACACGGTCCAGCTGGCCTACGTCGACCAGTCGCGCGAGGCGCTCGACCCGGACAAGACCGTCTGGGAGGAGGTGTCCGGCGGCCTGGACCAGATCACGCTGGGCGAGAACCGGACCGTCAACAGTCGCGCCTACGTCGCCGGGTTCAACTTCAAGGGCACCGACCAGCAGAAGAAGGTGGCCAAGCTGTCCGGCGGCGAGCGCAACCGCCTCCACCTGGCCAAGCTGCTGCGCTCCGGCGGGAACCTCCTGCTGCTCGACGAGCCGACCAACGATCTGGACACCGACACCCTGCGCGCGCTGGAGGAGGCGCTGCTCAGCTTCGCCGGCTGCGCCGTCGTCGTGTCCCATGACCGCTGGTTCCTCGACCGCATTGCCACCCACGTGCTGGCGTTTGAGGGCGATTCCCAGGTCCGCTGGTTTGAGGGCAACTTCGAGGCCTACGAGAGCTTCCGCCACGAGCAGCTCGGCGACGCCGCCGACCGCCCGCACCGGATCACCTACAAGAAGCTGGTCCGCAACTAGGCTTGCACCGATGGCCTCCCGCGCGGCCCTCATCACCGGGTGCTCGTCCGGCATCGGCCGGGCGACTGCGGAGCGCCTGCTCGCCGACGGCTGGACGGTGTACGCCACCGCTCGCCGCGCTGAATCGATCGCCGACCTGGCCGACCGCGGCGCGACAACCCTGAGCCTCGACGTCACCGACGAGCAGTCGATGGCGGCGGCCGTCCAGCGCGTGTGCGACGCCGAGGGAGCAGTCGGGGTACTGGTCAACAACGCCGGCTACAGCCAGTCCGGGGCCCTGGAGACCGTGCCGATGGACGCGATCCGCCGGCAGTTCGACACCAACGTGTTCGGGCTCATCCGGATGTGCCAGCTCGTCCTTCCGGGCATGCGCGCGCAGCGGTGGGGCAAGATCGTCAACGTCGGCTCGATGGGCGGCCGGCTGACATTCCCGGGCGCCGCCTCCTACCACGCCACCAAGTACGGGGTGGAGGCGATCAGCGATTCGCTGCGATTCGAGGTCCGGGGCTTCGGCATCGACGTCATTCTCATCGAGCCCGGGCTGATCGTCACCCGGTTCGGCGAGGTCGCCGCCGGCTCGGTGGGCGCGGCCGCCGACGAGGGCCCGTACGCGCAGTTCAACCAGGGCGTCGCGCAGCAGACCGCCGACGCCTATACGGGGCCGCTCAGCAAGCTCGGCGGGCCGCCGGATGTGGTCGCGGCCAAGATCGCGGAGGCGCTGACCGCCGACCGCCCCCGGGCGCGCTACGTCGTGACCCCCAGCGCTCGCCTCCTGATCACCCTGCGCCGCATCGCCCCGGACCGGGTCTGGGATCTGATGATGCGGGCCAACTTCACCGCCCCCAAGAACTAACTGCCGGTCAGCGCCTGCGCGAGCAGTTCCTGGAGCTGACGCGGGTCGTGGGCGAGGCCGTCGGCGCCGGTCAGGTCCGCCGCCTCGGCGGCCCCGGTGGTCACGGCGAAGATCCGCAGGTCGTCGGCCCGGGCGCAGGCGATGTCCCGCGGGGTGTCACCGATGACGAGCGTCCGGGCCCGCGGGTAGGCGATGCCGTCGTGGCCGGCCCGCTTGCGGGCGATGTGCGGGAGCGCGGCCCGGTCCTCGGAGTCCGTGCCGAACGCCCCCTGGCCCGCCGGGAAGTAATGGCCGACGCCGGCGCGCTTGAGCTTGAGCCGGGCCACGCCCTCGAAGTTCCCGGTCACCAGCGAGAGCCGAACGTCGTCCCGTCCCTCCAGCCAGCCGAGCAGGTCGGTGATGCCGGGGACGAGCCGGTCGGAGAGGTCGGCGGGGCACAGGCGGACGTAGGCCCGGCAGCACTCCGCGGCGACGTCGGCGGCGCGCTCGTCGATCGTCGCCTGGGAGATGCCCAGGTCGAGCAGGAGCAGGCGGGCGATCTCCCCGTCGGTCCGGCCGGCGGCCGAGATCCGCGCGCGGGCGGTGCGGGTGTCGACTCCGTGGACCTCGTGGATGGCGATCCGCAGCGCCTCGGCATGCTCGAGCGACGCTCGCCACACCAGCGTCCCGTCGATGTCGAACAGGAGCAGGAGCGGTGGCGTCTCGGACACCTCTAACGCTCGAATGACATGCCGGGCTCCAGTCGCTGGGCGAACCCGGCGATGAGCTCGGCGGCGACCTGGATGTCGGCGAGCGACACCAGCTCGACCGGGGAGTGCATATAGCGCAGCGGCACCGACACGACCCCGGTGGGGATGCCGGTGCGGGTGGCGTGGACGGCATCGGCATCGGTGCCGGTCGCCCGTCCCAGCGACTCCAGCGTGTGGGGCAGCTCGTCGGCCTCGGCCGTGTCATACAGCAGCTCGCTCACCTTCGGGTGCAGCGTCGTGCCGCGGGCGATGACCGGGCCGGAGCCGAGCGGGTGCTTGGTCATCGGCCCCAGCTCGATCCCGGGCTGGTCGGTGGCGAACGTGACGTCGACGACGATGGCCACGTCCGGCTCCAGCGCGAACGCGCTCGTGCGCGCGCCGGCGAACGTCGTCTCCTCCTGGGCGACGGCCAGCGCCACCACGTCACCCGGGGCGCCTCCGTTCAGCGAGACCAGCCGCGCCGCCTCGGCGGCGACGTAGCAGCCGATGCGGTTGTCCAGCGAGCGGGAGATCAGCCGGCCGTTGGGCAGCTCCACCGGCTCGGCGGTGATCACGCCGACGTCGCCGATCCGCACCATCTGGCGGGCCTCGTCGCCGTCCTTGGCGCCGATGTCGATGTGGAGGTCCTTGATCTTCGGCGCCCGGTCGCGCTCGTCGGACTTGATGAGGTGGATCGGCTTGCGGCCGATGACGCCGGGAACGTCGCCGCCGCGCGTCAGGATCGTGACCCGTTGGCCGACGAGCACGATCGGGTCCCAGCCGCCGACCTCACCGAACCGCAGGTAGCCCTCGTCGTCGATGTGGGTCACGTGGACGCCGATCTCGTCGATGTGGCCGATGATCGCCAGCATCGGCCCGCCGGCGGTGCCGGGCACGCGGGCCATCGAGGAGCCGACGATGTCGCCGCGGACGTCGCTGGAGAACGCGGCGCAGCCGTCGCGCCAGACCTTCGCCGGGGCCGTCTCGTGCCCGGACGGGCCGGCCGCCGTGATCAGCGCGTGGAGCAGATCGGGAGTTGCCATGGCGGGGGAATCTAGTACACGCGGCCGGAACCTCCGGCCCTCGTGGACCCGGGCCGGAACGCGCCGACGGGGGTGCTCAGTCCAGCAGCCCGCGGAGCACGTACTGGAGGATGCCGCCGTGGCGGTAGTAGCGCTGCTCCTTGGGGGTGTCGATCCGGACCCGCACCGTGAACTCCGTCCCATCGGCCTGGACGGTCAGCTCCCGGGGGACCTCGTCGGCGTCGGCGATCCCGGCGATCGTGAACTTCTCCCGCCCGGTCAGGCCCAGGGATTGCACCGATTCGCCGTCGGCGAACTGGAGCGGGAGCA
>JBPYFQ010000065.1:0-11931 GCA_051985625.1 Solirubrobacteraceae bacterium | reverse complement strand
GCGATCGTCACCGACGAGCAGCGCCTCCAGCAGATCCTCCGCAACCTGCTGTCCAACGCGTTCAAGTTCACGGCCGAGGGCGGCGTGACGCTGCGCATCGAGCGGGCCGGCGAGGATGCGGTCACATTCAGCGTGATCGACACCGGCATCGGCATCGCCCAGGACAAGCTGGCGGTCATCTTCGAGGCGTTCCAGCAGGCCGACGGCACGACCAGCCGGACGTACGGCGGGACCGGCCTGGGCCTGTCGATCAGCCGCGAGCTGGCCCGGGCGCTCGGGGGCGAGCTCAGCGTGGTGAGCACCGTCAATGAGGGCAGCGTGTTCACGCTCCGGCTGCGGCTCGATGCGGCGGCCCGGGTGGCCACGCTGCCGGCGGCGGTCCCGCTGGGGCAGGCCGAGTTCGGGCCCGCCCGGACGGTCGTCGCTCCCCAGCCGACGGCCGCCCGAGGTGGCGCGGACCGGGGGGACGGCGCGGTCGACGAGCCGTCGGTCGCCGGCCCGTCGCCCAGCCGCCGGGCGCCGCTCCGGCCGGTCACCACCACCCGGCGGCTGCTCGTGCTCGATCGCGGCGGCCTGGCCCTGCATGCCATCCGCGGCCTGGTGGGGCGCGACCACGGCGTGGAGCTGATCGCCACCGAATCGCCGGACGCGGCGCTGACCGCCCTGGAGGGGTCGATGCCGGACTGCCTCGTCATCGGCTCACGGTTGTCAAAGACGGCCGTGTTCAGCCTGCTTGACGAGCTGCGGGGCCGCGACCACGTGACCCGGCTGCCGGTGATCCTGCGCCTGGACCGGCGCGTCACCGAACGGGACCGGGGACGGCTGCGCCGCTACGAACCGGCGTTGCTGCCCCGGGTCGCCGAGTCCGACGAGGCGCTCGCGGCCGAGGCGGCGCTGCTCCTGCATCCCGCCTCCGGTCCGGCGGTCGCCGGTCCGGATACGGATCCCCACCCACCGAACGGGCGCGGCACCGACACGGCCGCGCCCCGGCTCCACGGCCGGATCCTGCTCGTCGACGACGACGTGCGAAACCTGTTCGCGCTGGCCAGCCTGCTGGAGGATCGCGGCCTGGAGGTCATCTTCTCTGAGACCGGGCACGAGGCACTTCAGCTGCTCGGCTCAGACGCGAACATCGACCTGGTGCTGATGGACATCATGATGCCCCAGATGGACGGCTACGAGACGATCAAGGCGGCGCGGGCGATGCCGGACCTGCGCGCGCTGCCGATCATTGCGGTGACGGCCAAGGCGATGCAGGGCGACCGGGAGAAGAGCATCGTGGCGGGTGCCTCGGACTACATCACCAAGCCGGTCGACCCCGACAAGCTGATCTCCCTGGTGGAGGGGTGGCTCCATGTCTGACCAGTCCCGGGCCGGGCGGCAGGCGTGAAGGGGGCTGCGTCGTGGAGTCACATGTAAGGTCAGACCCGGTGCCTGTAGCTGACGACGAAGAGCGTCCGCTGCCGAGCTGGTCGGGAGAGCCGGACCCCCCGGACGAACGGCCACTCGGGATCCTGCTCGTCGACGACCATCGCGAGAACCTGGCCGCGCTCAAGGCAGTGCTGGAGCCGCTGGGCGAGCGGCTGGTCACCGCCGACTCCGGCGAGTCGGCTCTCCGGTCCCTCCTGCGTGAGGAGATAGCGGTCATCCTGCTCGATGTCCGGATGGCGGGCATGGACGGTCTCGAGACAGCCCGCATCATCCGGGCCCGGCCGCGGACGCGGCACATCCCGATCATCTTCCTGACGGCTCAGGCGTCGGACATCGAGGAGATCGCGCTGGCGTACGCCACCGGGGCCGTCGACTACGTCATCAAGCCGTTCGAGCCGGAGATCCTGCGGGCCAAGGTCGCGGTGTTCGTCGAGCTCAGCCGGGAGCGGGGCGAGCGGGTGCGCCAGTCCCGCGCCCGCGCCGAGGCCGAGGCGGTGGCTCGGACCGTTCGCACGCTGCAGATCCTGTCCGACGCGGCGTTGTCCCACCTGGAGATGGACGGCCTGGCCGATGAGCTGCTGGAGCGAGCGGGGACGCTGTTCGAAGCCGACGCCGCCGCGCTGCTGCTGCGCGACGAGAACTACCCGGGCCTCGTCGTCCAGGCGCATCGGGGCGCCGCGCTGCCGGTGCCGGCCGAGGGACGAGTGGGGCTGGGCTCCGGGTTGATCGGGACGCTGGCCGCCGGACGTCGCCCGGCGCTGTTGCGCGGCGACGAGATCTGGCCCGCCCCGCCGGCGGCGCCCGCGCCGCCCGAGTCGGCGGAGGGGAGGGTCACCAGCATGCTGGCGGTGCCCCTCGTCGCGAGCGGCGAGTTGCTGGGCCTGCTGCTGCTCGGCGCCCACGCCGAGGGCCGGTTCGATACGGGCGACCTGGAGCTGCTCAGCCTGGCCGGCGACCGGATGGCGATCGCGATCGACCACGTCCAGCGTTTTGCCCATGGCCGGCAGCTGGTCGAGACCCTCCAGCGCAGCCTCCTGCCCGGACGCCTGCCCCACCATCCGAGGCTTCAGCTGGCCGCGCGGTATCTGCCGAGCGGGCTGGCGCCGCAGATCGGCGGCGACTGGTACGACGCGCTGGAGCTGGACTCCGACCGGACGGCAGTCATGATCGGAGACGTCGTCGGCCACGGCGTGCGGGCGGCGACGACGATGAGCGAGCTGCGCAACGCGCTGCGGGCCTTCGCCGTCGAGGGCCACGGGCCAGGCGCGGCGTTGCACCAGCTGGATCGCGTCGTGCTGGCCACGATCGGTCCCGGGATGATCGCCACGGTCCTGTTTCTCATCATCGACACGGCGGCCCTGACCGTGACGGTGGCCCGGGCCGGGCATCCGCCCCCGGCGCTGCGCAGCCCCGACGGCAGCGTCCTGTACCTGGACACCGAGGGGACGCTGCCGCTCGGCATCGACGAGCGCCACTCGGCCACCGAGGCGAAGTACCCCATTGAGCCCGGCTCGACCCTGCTCCTGTTCACCGACGGCCTGGTGGAACGGCGCCGGGAGTCGATCACGCGCGGCTTCGACCGCCTGCGTGATGCGCTGGCCTCGGCTCCGGACGACGTCAACGAGATCTGCGACCACGTGCTGGCCGAGACGGTGGCCGAGCAGGTCGCCACCGACGACATCGCGCTGCTGGCGGTCCGGTTGCTGGGAGTGGCCAGCGGACCGCTCGAGCTCTCGCTGCCCGCCCGGGCCGATTCGGTGCCCCTGGCCCGCCACCGGCTCCGGGCCTGGCTGGCCGCCGAGGTCCCGCAGCTCGACCGCACGACGCGCGGCGACCTGGAGGTGGCGTGGTCGGAGGCCTGCACGAACGTCGTGCGCCACGCCTACGGCCCCCGCGACGCGACCTTCGAGGCCAGGGCGACGCTGGAGCGGTCGGCCGTGTCCCTGGTGGTGCGTGACAGCGGCGGCTGGCGGCCGTCGAGAGGGCGGCATGGCGGGCGCGGGCTGGCGCTGATGCGGCAGCTGTGCGACCAGGTGCTCATCGACCGGCGGACCGACGGGACGACGGTGACCATGCGGCTGGCGCTCCCTCAGCGCGAGACCGACGATCAGGACGTGGCGGGGGAGGCGATGTAGATGGGTGCAAGTGCGCAGGGACCGGTGGGGCGCGATCCGGGGAACCGGAGGCTGCGCACCGTGCCGGCCCGGGAGCTCGCCGACGTCACCCTGAAGGACCATGATGGTGTCTCGGTGGCCACGGTCAGCGGCGAGGTCGACATGTCCAGCGTCGACCGCGTTGCCGCCGCCCTGACCGACCTGTCCAACCTGGCGCTCGGCCTTGTCGTCGACCTGTCCGCAGTCGATTACCTGGACAGCTCCGGTATCTCGCTCCTGCACGACGTCGCCCAGCGCCTGCGGCGGCGCTCCCAGATGCTGGTCATCGTGTCGCCTCCGGGGTCGCCGCCGCGGCGGATGCTGGAGCTGACCGCGCTGGATTCCCAGGCGGTCGTGGTCAACGGGGTGGAGCCGGCCATCGAGGCCGTCCGCGACAGTGAGGACGGCGGCTCGCTGGCCGGCGGGCTGGTCTGAGTTCGTCGGGCCGACGCCCGCCATCTTCCGCCACGTGCTGGCGCTGGCGCTCGCGCCGAGGCTGAGGGGGATTTCTGGGCCCATACGCCAGTTACGTCCCAAAACCCCCGGGGTTGAGTCACCCGAGAGCGCCGGATCTCGCCCCGGTGAATAATTGCCCCGTGCCCGCGGTAGCATCGACTCAATGGGTTACAAGCTTCTTGGATTCGTCGTCTGGCAGGGCAGCAAGTGGTATCTGCGGCGACGCATGACCGGCACGAAGGCCAAGGTGGCGATCGCCGGCGTTGGTGTCGCTCTGCTCGCCGGTGCGGCCATCGCCACCCGCCAGTCGACTTCAGATCAATAGACCATAAGTTTGGGCAGGCTTGGGGAAGGGACCTGCCGCCCCACCCGCGAAACGAGAGACGGGGCCGCGGTGCCAGGGTGCAGCGCGGTTCTTGTTCGTTATGACCAACTTCTCGCCTCTCGCCACCCCCGTCGCGATCGACCGCGTCGACCGCCTGCGCGGCGATGGGGACGACCTGCGGCTACGGCTGAGCGGCCGCTGGCTGGGTCCCGGGAATCCCGCCGAGCTCGATCCGTTGCTGGTGGTGACCGTCGACGCTCGCCGTCACCGGTTCCCGGCCCGGCGCGAGGCCGATCCGGCAGATCCGGCGTCCGCCGGGAGGTGGGAGGCCACCTTCGACCTGCCGGCGTGGGCGGAGCCGACCCGTCCGGGCCAGGCCGCCCTGTGGGTGGGGGATGCCGGCGTCGCGGTCCCGCCGCCCGGCGCCGCCCCGGCCCCGCCCCACCATCCGCGCCTGCCCGCTCCGCCGGCCCTTGGCGAGGCCAGCCCGTGGCCCCCAGGGGCGGCCGCTCCGGCCGAGCCCGCTACCGCGGGGTCTCCGGAGCCCGTCGTCGACACGGGGCGGACGGGTCCGCTGGCCGAGCTGCTGTTCAAGGAGAGCGTGACGGCGCTCCACGGCGAGCTGGAGCAGCGCGCCGCCGAGGTCGCGCGGTTGCGCGGCCAGCTGGCCGATGCCCGCGCCGAGCTGGAGTCCCGGACGGCGAAGCAGGCGTCGCTGGAGACCGCCCACGCCGAGCTGCGAGCCCAGCTCCAGGAGTTGATGGCGGCCGCGACCGGCCAGCGGCAGGATTTCGACCGGCGGGTGGCCGAGCTCCAGACGCGCGTGTCGGAGGCCGAGGACCGGCGGGCGGAGGCCGATCGCGGACGCGCCGCCGCTGAGGCTGAGCGCGACCGCGCCCGGGACGAGCTGGAGCACGCCCGCAGCGGGACCGAGGAGCAGCTTGCGGTGGCGATCGCTGAGCGGGATGCGCAGGCGGCACGGGTGGCCGAGCTGGGCGAGCGGCTCAAGTGGTCCGGCACGGCCGAGCAGCACCATGCCTCGGAGGTGACGAGCCTCCGCGAGCAGCTCGCCGCCGCCACCGTAGCCCGCGAGGCGGCGACCGGAGAGGTCGCCGGCCTGCAGGCCGAGCTGCAGCGCCTCGGGTCCGAGCTGGCGGTCACCCGCGAACAGCTCGAGGCGCGCGGGGGAGACCTGGGCGAGGCGCAGCGGCTGCTGGCCGACGCGCGGGCGCTGACCGAGCAGATGCGCGGCGAAACCTCGCACTGAGCGATGCGCAATGTCCCCCTGAGGGCGGCGAAATGTCGCACTGAGCGGGAAGAATGGGCCGGTGGCGCGACGTCCGTCCGCGCATCCACGTACCGTCGCGCGCATGAGTGACTTGCCGGGGAGCTCGGCCGTGGGCATCGAGAGCGTGGAGTGGGCCGCGGAGGCGGCCGGGAACCTGACGCTCCGCGTCACCGGCCGCTGGCGCCGCCGGCGTCCCGCGGCCACCGGCCAGCCGACGCTCGTCGTCGAGGCCGAGGGCCGGCGCCACCGGTTTCCGGCGCTCCCGGAGCCTCCCAGTCTGGGCGGCACAGCACCCGGCGTGTGGCGGTTGAGCTTCACTGTCCCCGGCTCGATGGCGCCGGATCTGGCCCGGACATGGCTGCAATTCGGGACGGTGATCGTGCCGCTGCCGGTCGCCGTGCCCGCCCCCGGCGAGGCCCCGGCGAGCTGGGCCGAGCCGGCCTCCGGCCTGCCTGACCCCCTGCCGAATGGGACCCCGCCCACCCCCCGCCCGCCCGGGCGGGCGGGCGGTGGGGCGGGCTCCGAGTCCGTGGCACGGGAGCCGGTGGAGCCCGGGGAGCCGGTGGAGCCGGTGGAGCCGGGGGAGCCCGAACGGCCGAGGCTGGCGCCGGTTCCTCCGCCTCTGGACCCGTCCGGCGCGCCGCCGGCGGAGGACCCGGGCGCGGAGGTGGCGGCCCGGGTGGAGTCGCTGGAGCGGGAGCTGGCCGACGCCCGGGCCGAGCGCGACCGCCTGGCCGAGGCCGCCGCCGAGCGTGAGCGCGGCCGGCGCCGCGCCGAGCAGCGGGCCCACGCCGAGCAGGCGCTGCGCCAGGACATCGCCGAGCAGCTGGCGGCGTCGGCCCGGGAGGCCGAGCACGCCCGTCAGGCGATGGGCGACCTGGCGGCCGCCGAGGACCGTATCCGCAGCCTGGAGGAGGAGCTCCGCCTCGCCCGGCGGCGCAGCGACGAGGCCGAGCAGCTCGCCGCCGCGGCGACGGCAGCCCGGGAGCGCGCCGAGCGCCGGCGGGACGAGCAGGAGCGTGAGCTCGCCCGCGTCCGGGAGGCGGTGGCCGCTTCCGAAGGGGTGGCAGCTTCCGAAGGCGCGCGGCTGCGGTTCGAGGCGGGCCTGCGCCAGCGCCAGGCGGCTCAGGCCGGCCGGGTCGCGTCCGAGCCCCTGTCCGCCGCGCTCCATCCGGCCGATCCCGCGCCACCGCCCAGCCCGCCGATGCCGGAGCCGCCGCCGGTGCCCGAGCCGCCGGCGCCGCCGCCGATACCGGAGCCCCCGGTGCCGCCCGCGCTGCACCGCCCGGAGGACCCGGACGCGCCCACCCCCGGGCTCATCGCCGGTCTGCGCCGGGAGCTGGGCGCCCGGGCCCGGGCCGAGGCCGCGCTGCGGTCGCGGATGATCGACGCCGAATCGCGGCTGGCCGCTCGCGTCCTGCTGGAGCAGCGGACGGCGATGCTGCTGCAGGAGCTCCGCGGCGAGCTCGACCGCCTGCGCGACGCGCTGGCGCAGGAGCGCACCCTCCGGCGACAGGCCGAGCACGCGGCCGGCGAGGTAGAGCGCGAACGCGAGCGCCGGCTCGACGCCGAACGCCGGCTCGCCGAGCTGGAGCACCAGCTGGAGGGGCAGCGAGCCGCCTCCCGCGGCGCGCACGACGCCATCGGCGAGCTCCGGGCGGCGCTGGATCAGCTGAGCCGGCCCCGGGAGGTCCAGGCCCCGCCCGACTCGCCGCCCGCGGCGACCGACCCCCCCGCCACAGCTGCCCCCGCATCGACTTCCCCGGCCTCGGCCGCCCCCGGGTCTGCGGCCGCCACCGAGTCTGCGGCCGCCGGGTCTGCGGCCGCCGCCCCCGCCGCCGCCGAGCCCGCCCCCGCCGGATCCCCGGCCTCCGGGGGCGTCGTCGAGCCCGCCCGGCTCAACGACGCCCTGACCCGCCTGCGCGACACGATCGCCCCCCAGGAGAGCCCGCCGCCGGCGCCTCCCGCCCCGCCCTCAACCGCGGTGGTGCCGGCGGCCTCGGCGTCGCTCACCGAGGTCCTCGGCCGGCCGTCGCTGGAGGGGGCCTTCCGCCGGCTCGTGCGCACCGACGCCGAGGCCGCGGGACGCCTGTTGCTGGAGCTTCTGCCGCTCCAGCAGATCGTCTACCCGCACCCGGTGGCCTACGACCTGGTGCTGGAGAGCGGGCGGAGCGACGCCCGCCCGTTCCGGCGCTGCGTGTGCGTGACCGTGCCGAACGGAACCCCCTCGATCGCGGTCGAGACCGCTCCCCGCGCCCGCAACGAGGTCGACTTCCAGGTCTTCGGCGACCCGGCGCGGATCGCCCGGCTCCTGACGGCCGGCTGGTTCCGCCGCCGGTTCAGCCCGCGGGTGGCGCGGGTGCGCGGGCGGCGGGACGGCGTGGCGGCGCTGAGGGCGCTCCTGGGAACGCCTCTGGACCTCCGCGAGTTGCACCGCGCCGGCATCCGGCTGGAGCCGGCCACGGCGTTCGCGCTGGTGGCCGCCATGGTCGAGCCGGCCTGGACCCGCGGGGAGCGCTTCACGCTGGCCCACGAGGACCCGCGCGCCGCCTCCACGTTCCTGACCGTCCAGGCCGCCGGCGGGGTCAGCGTCGCCCGGCGCCCGCCGGAGGGACGGGTGGCCACGACGGTGGCCTGCCCGGCGGGTCAGTTGCTGGCCGTGCTGGCCGGCGAGCCGGTTCCCGGCGTCGTCGTGCGGGGCGACGAGCGGCCCCTGGCCACCGTCCGCGAGTGGATCAAGCTGGCGCAGGGCAACTGATTCCCGCACCGAGCGGCCCTCACCCGCGCGGCGTCCGGGCTGGCGCCTAACCTTGGAATCCGCCGCCATGCCACCCACCTGCGCCCACCTTCACGTCCACTCCGAGTACTCGCTGCTCGACGGCGCGTGCAAGATCGGCGCCCTGGCCGAGCGGGCCGCCGCGTTCGATCAGCCGGCGCTCGGGCTCACCGATCACGGGGTCATGAACGGCTCGGTGGAGCTCTACACGGCGTGCCAGAAGCAGGGGATCAAGCCGATCATCGGCTGCGAGGTCTACATGGTCGACGACCATGCGGCCCGGGCACCGGGCAAGCTGGATCGCTTCCACCTGACGCTCCTGGCGGCCGATCAGACCGGCTACCGGAATCTGGTCAAGCTGTCCTCGGCCGGCTTCCTCGACGGCTACCAGCGGGGCAAGCCGTCGGTCGACATGACCCAGCTGGCCGCCCACGGCGAGGGCGTTATCGCCCTGACCGGTTGCCTGGCGTCGCGGTTCTGCCGGCACCTGGCCGACGATGAGGTCGACTTGGCGCGTGGGCATGCCCGGGAGCTGATGGAGGCGGTCGGCGGCGACAACGTCTACTTCGAGGTCCAGAAGAACGGGATCTCCGTCCAGGACAAGTGCAACGAGGGGATCGTCCGGATCGCCCGTGAGGTGGGACGCCCACTGGTCGCCACCGGCGACGTCCACTACCTGCGGCGGGAGGACTTCCACCACCACGCGGCGCTGCTCTGCGTCCAGACCAAGTCGACGCTCGCCGCGCCGAAGATGAGCTTCGACACCAACGAGTTCTATCTGCGCTCCAGCCAGGAGATGGCCGACACGTTCGCCGAGTGGCCGGAGTCACTGGCCAGCACGCTGGAGATCGCCGAACGCTGCGACGTCGAGTTGGAACTGGGACGCCAGCTCATCCCGACGTATCCGACCCCGGACGGGACGGGGGAGAGGGAGTATCTGCACCGCCTGGTGGACGAGGGCCTGCGCTTCCGCTATGGCAACCCGGTCCCCGCCGAGGCCCGGGAGCGCGCCGAGTACGAGCTGAGCGTCATCGACGGGATGGGCTTCAACGCCTACTTCCTGATCGTGTGGGACTTCGTCAAGTACGCCAAGGACACCGGGATCGCCGTGGGCCCCGGACGCGGCTCGGCCGCCGGGTCGATCGTCGCCTACTGCCTGCAGATCACCGACGTCGATCCGCTGCGCTACGACCTGCTGTTTGAGCGTTTCCTCAACCCGGAGCGGGTGTCGATGCCGGATATCGACATGGACTTCTCCGTGCGCGGCCGGGAGCGCGTGATCCGCTACGTGACCGAGAAGTACGGCAAGGAGGCCGTGGCCCAGATCATCACGTTCGGCAAGATGTTCCCGCGCGCCGCCACTCGTGATGCCGCCCGGGTGCTCGGCCATGACTACGGCGTCGGCGATCGGCTGGCCAAGCTCATCCCGGATCCGATCATGGGACGTCCACCGAGCTTCGAGGAGTGCCTGAGAGCGGGCCAGCCGCTGCGGGCCGAGGTCGACCGGGACGGGACGGCCAAGCAGATCGTCGACGTGGCCCAGGGACTGGAGGGGATCGTTCGCAACTCCTCCATCCATGCCGCCGCGGTGGTGATCTCCGACCGGCCGCTGACCGACATTCTGCCCCTGCAGATCGCCGATGCCGGCGCCGACGAGAACGGCGAGCGCGTGTTCCGCACCGTCACCCAGTTCTCGATGAAGCCGGTCGAGCAGCTCGGCCTGCTGAAGATGGATTTCCTCGGGCTGCGCAACCTCGACGTGATCGAGGACGCGCTGGACATCGTGGAGCGGTCCACCGGCGAGCGTCCGGACATGAGCACGCTGCCGCTCGATCACTCGCCCACCTACGAGATGCTCGCCCAGGGCGACTCGGTGGGGGTGTTCCAGTTCGAGTCCGAGGGCATGCGTGAGGCGCTCAAGAAGGTCCGGCCGACCGAGTTCGACGATCTGGTGGCGCTCAACGCCCTGTATCGCCCCGGCGCCATGGATCAGATCCCCACGTACGCGCGCGGCAAGCGCGACCCGGACGCGATCACGTACGCCGACGAGCGGCTGCGATCGATCCTGGAGTCGACCAAGGGGGTCATCCTCTACCAGGAGCAGGCGATGCAGATCGCCAAGGAGCTGGCCGGCTTCAGCGGGGCCAAGGCCGACGACCTCCGCAAGGCGATCGGCAAGAAGAACCGCGAGGCGATGGCCAAGCTCAAGCCCGAATTCGTCGCCGGCTGCCGCGCGTCGGGCACGAGCGAGCAGGTGATCGAGTGGCTTTGGGCGACCAACGAGCGCTCGGCCGACTACTCGTTCAACCGGTCGCACGCCGCGTGCTACGGGCTGATCTCCTACCGGACCGCGTGGCTCAAGGCCAACTACCCGGCCGAGTACATGGCGGCGCTGATCTCCTCGGTGATGGACACCAAGGACAAGGTCCCGTTCTTCGTCACCCAGGCCGAGCAGATGGGCATCTCGATCCTTCCGCCTGACGTCAACCTCTCCGATCATGAATTCGTCGTCGTCGACGGCAACATCCGCTTCGGCCTCGACGCGGTCAAGGGCGTGGGCTACCAGGCGGTGGAGGCGATCAAGCGCGCCCGCGGCGACGACGACCCGGCGACCCGCCCGTTCCTGAACCTGTTCGACTTCTGCTCGCGCGTCGACAGCCGGGCGGTCAACAAGAAGGCGATCGAGGCGCTCATCAAGTGCGGCGCGCTCGGGTCGACGGGCGCCACCCGCAAGGGGATGCTGATGATGCTCGAGCAGGCGCAGGGCGCGGGCCAGAAGGCTCAGCAGGACGCGATGATCGGGCAGAGCTCGATTTTCGATTTGATGCCCGCCCATCCACCCCCCGCCACCGGCGACGACGCGAGCGCCGGCGGCGGTGGGTTCGTGACCCCCAGCCACGCGCCGATTCCGGAGGTCGAGTTCGACCGGGCCGAGCTGCTCGCGGCCGAGAAGGAGTCGATTGGACTGTTCATCTCCGCGCACCCGCTGAAGGAGGTCAGGGCTGCGCTCAGGGCACGCGTCGACTGCCCACTTTCCGATTTGGCCGGCCGGCGCGACGGCGACTGGGTGCTCGTCGGCGGGATGATCACCGAGACCAAGAAGATCCGGACCAAGAACGGCGATCCGATGATGTTCGCGACGCTCGACGACCTCGAGGCGTCGGTCGAGCTGCTCGTGTTCGGGAACGCGCTCGCCGCCGCGGGCGAGGTCGTCGCCGCCGACTCGATCGTGCTCGTCCGCGGGCGCGTCGACCACAAGGATCGCGACAAGACGTGCATCGTCGCGCAGCAGATCGAGCCCTTTCGTCCGTCCGCCGAGGAGGTGAGCGAGGCCCAGGAGCAGGAGGCCAGACAGGCCGCGGCTCCGAGTCCGCTGCGCCTGCGGCTCGACGCCACCGCGCTGGCCGCGTCTGTGCTCGGAGACCTCAAGGACGTGCTCACGGGCTTCCCTGGTGACTGTGAGGTCGTGATCGAGCTGAGCACCTCGATCGGCGACCGGCGG
>JBPYFQ010000064.1:0-10799 GCA_051985625.1 Solirubrobacteraceae bacterium | reverse complement strand
CTGGGCGAGATCGAGCGCATCGTCGAGCTGCAGGTGGCCGACATCCGTGCGCGGCTGGGCGACCGGCGGGTGGGGCTGGAGTTGCGGCCCGAAGCCTGCTCGCTGATCGCGCGCCGCGGCTATGACCCGGTCTACGGCGCCCGTCCGCTGCGGCGCTTCATCCAGCGCGAGGTGGAGACCCGGATCGCCCGCGCCCTGATCGCCGGCGATATCGGTCCGGGCGCCACGATCGGGATCGACGCCGAGGGCGACGAGCTCGTCATGCGCTACGAGGGCGGCGAGGAGGAGCCGCGCCGGGCCGAGCCGGAAGCGGTCACCGCGTGAAATCGGTCGTCACGCCGAGGTGGGTCTGACCGCGGAGCGCTCGGAGCGCAGATACCCGAGAACGGCGAGGACCCGCCGATGCTCCTGGCCGTCCCGCGGCAGCTGCAGCTTGGAGAAGATGCTCGTGACGTGTCGCTCGACCGCCGACAGGGTGACGACGAGGTCGTCGGCGATCCCCTGATTCGATCTGCCCTGGGCCATCAGGTTCAGCACCTCGCGTTCTCGGCTCGTCAGGACGGCGAGCGCGTCCCGCCCGCGCCGCTGCCCGACGAGCCGGCCGACCACCTCGGCGTCGATCGCCGAGCCACCGCGCGCGACCCGCCGCACAGCCTCGACGAAGGTGTCCGAGTCGGTGAGGCGGTCCTTGAGGAGGTACCCCTTGCCCTCCGGACGGTCATTCAGCAGTTCGAACGCGTAGCGGTCCTCCAGAAACTGCGACAGCATGAGGATGGCGGTCGCTGGGCGGGCGTCCCGGATCTCTCGGGCGGCCCGCAGGCCGTCGTCGTCGTGATCCGGGGGCATCTGAATGTCGGCAACGACCACGTCAGGGCCGTGGGCGAGCGCCTTGCGAACGAGATCGCGCGCGTCGCCGGTGGTCGCGACGACGTCGAAGCCCGCGGTGGTCAGAACGTGCACGACGCCCGCGCGGAAAAGCGGCTGGTCCTCCCCGACGACGACCCGAGTCGAAGCGCGCTGACGCAAACTTTATTCCTCCTTATATTTTCTTGCCCAGCGCGATCTTTCGGTAATCGGTCAGGTTGGTTTCCAACCTTGGCCGTCAGCCGCGCGCTCCTGAGTGGCGCAGGTCATCCGGAAGCACTCCTCGCCGTAGACGACCTCTCCGGTCTGAACGGCTCGGCTGACCGGCAGATCCCGCCACTCATACCGCCGCCTGTCCGGACGAAACCGCTCCGCCCCAGGAGACTCCACGCCCAGCACCTGGTCCGGGCCCCCGGTCGCGGCAGAGTCGTTTGTCCTCAGAATCCGGCGGGAGGTGTCGACGAGCACTACGGTCTCGGAGATCTGTCCGAGGAGGACCCTGAGCCCCTGGCCACTGAGGTTGTCTGGCCCGGCTCCTCAGTCTTGGTGGAGCCGACTGTCCTGCATCGGGTCGCCGCTCCGACGTGACACCTTCATCTGGTGTACTGCGGCAAGCTGAAGGACGGAATGCTCCGTGTGTCTTCCTGTACCCGGTCTGCATCCCTGCGTCCCAGATCCGAGGCGCGACGGGTTGGCGCTCCGTTACCGGTTGTCGGGTCATCAGTGACCGACCACACCCGCGCCGGCAGCGTGGAGTAACCCCCACGGCGTGACTGAAGGCTGCCCAATGGAGACAGCGCATTGAGCGGGGGACAATCGCCTCATGCCAGGTTTCAATCAGCCACACGACCTACGGTGCGAGTGGTCACCGGGTGGTCGACGCCGAAGCAGAGCAGGACGCCGCGCAGGGTCTGATGGGCATTTCGCTGGCGACGATGAGGTGGAGCGGGCGCTGGTCCTTCGCGCCAAAGCGGGCGGACCGCGGGAACGCGAGGAACTCGTGCGGCGGTTTGCCCCGATGATCGGCGGCGTCGCCCGCGCCTACCGGCGCTCGGCGACCGTGGACCGCGGTGAGTTGACCCAGGAGGGGGTCGTCGGGCTGCTCCGAGCCCTTGAGCGCTACGAGCCCGAGCGCGGGGTCCCCTTTTGGGCGTACGCGGTGTGGTGGGTGCGACAGGCCATGCAGCAGGTTGTCAGTGAGCTCTCACGTCCCATCGTTCTCTCCGACCGCGCGCAACGTCAGCTAGCCCGCATGAAGGACGCCCAGCGCGGATTCGAGCAGGCGCACCGGAGAGAGCCGAGCTGTTCCGAGCTGGCGTCGCTCGTCGCCCTGCCGAGGTGGCAGATCGAGAGCCTGTTCTGCGCGGAGCGCAACACCCGCGCCTTGGACGAGCCCGTGACCGGAGAACACAGCGAGGGCACCAGCCTGGCGGAGCTGCTCGCCGACGCGCCGGCCCAGGACGCCTACGACCGCATCGGCCAGCAGCAGCTGGCCCAGGCGGTTCCCCACCTGCTCGGTTACCTGACCGAACGGGAGCAGACCGTCATCCGCTCGCGCTACGGGCTCGGTCGCCCTCAGCAGACCCTGCGCGAGGTCGCGCCCAAGCTGGGGGTCAGCGCCGAGCGCGTCCGCCAGATCGAGCGCGACGCGCTTGAGAAGCTGCACGCGGCGGCCGCCGGCTAGGCACCGACACCGTCCCTCCCCATCGGCCGGATCACTCACTGTGACACTGCACACGAATCAGTGTCACCGCTAACCTTTACCGGTGTCGGATCAACCTTTACCGGTGTCGGATCGTGACCGCCTAACCGGTGACGCCAGCAGCTCCGTCAGCAGGCTGGCGCCGCCGATGGCGCGGCTCCATACCCGCGCCAGCTGACGTGCCGTGCCCCCGCTCGCCAGGGACGGGCGAGCTTGGGAGACGATCCGCTCCTCCGCACCCGTCGGCGTCGATCCTCCGTCGCGGTTCGGTCGCGTGCGGGCGGTGGCCGCGACGGTCTCGTCGTCGAGTGCGGACGCCTTGCCGGCCTGCACCCAGGCGACCCGGAACCCCAGCCCGCCGGTCAGATAGAGGAGACTCGACAGGTTCTGGACGAGGCGCCGCGCGTCCGGACGACGGACGAGCAGCGGCAGAGCGAGGCCCGCCAGCACTGACGCCTCGGCAGCGTGGAAAAGCGCCCGGGGAGCGCCGCGCGGGTTGATGTCGCCGGAGCGGCTGAGGCGCAGCTCGTTGGCTGTCGAGAGCGCCAGTTCGGTGACGATGGCTCCCGTCTCCAGACGCGAGAGGGCGACGTGGCTGGGATCATCCTCCGGCCGCCCGGCCGCCGAGAGCGACAGGCGTGTCGCCGCGGCCCCGGTCGCCGTCGCGGTGGCGACGAAGATCGGGCCCAGGAAGGTGCGGCTGCGCGCCCACAGAGGGACCGCGGTCGCGGCCAGCAGAACGCCGGTGTACGAGCCCAGGTAGGAGCCGAGCAGCGCCTGAAGGGCGCCGAGTCCGCGGGCCGCCTGCCGCCGGTCCAGGAGGTCGGCCGTCACCGACCCCGCTCCGGTCACGCTGAAGGCGGTCAGGCACCAGGCGCCCAGATTCATCGGCGACCGGGGCTTGAGGACGCGGAGCATGTTGAGAAAGCGGGCCGGCCGGCCGAGATCGGCGATCAGCAGCCCGGGAGCGGGCAGCACCGCGCCGAGCGCCACCCGCCGGGCGAGCCTCGCCGTCTCCGCGTCCCCGGTCAGGTCGGCGGCCAGGGCGGCGAACGCCGCGCCGGATGCCATCCCGCCAAACCAGAAGTAGACCGGGACCTCCCAGGACCACACGTTCGGGTGCAGGAAGGGCCCCCGGACCGGCTGGCTCATGGGCCCGGTCCGCATCCGGAGGTTCGCCTCGGCGACCTCGCCGGGACGCGCGACGGCGTCCGCGTACCCGGTGTCCTGTCCGAAGATGTACGACCAGCCGGCGTCGCCCCAGGCCGGTCGCGCCAGGGCCACCGTCCCATCCGGGACGGAATGGCGCCAGGAGGCGGGCTCGCCGCGCGTACCGAGGGCGGGCGCCGTGTCCCGGGTGGTGGAGTGGTGATCGGCCAGCCACTCATCCGCGCGCCGGGCGGCGGTGGGCGGCGGCTCCTGATCAGGAGTGGGCGCCGGGACCTCGGACGGCAGATTGAGAGGATGATCGTCGCCGGTCATCGCCGCCTCAGCGCGCTCGCGAACGCCAGCGTGGCTCCGGCGGCGGCGAGCAGGCCGGCACCGACCGCGGCCAGTGTGGCCGGGACCAGGTTCTCCTGGATCGGCGAGTCGGCTTCGGCGGGCAGGCCGAAGCGCTCCGGCGGCTCGGTCAGGAGGAAGAATGCGCCCAGCCCGCCCGCCAGCTCGTGCTCCGGATCGTCTCCGGCGCCATAGAGGTAGGCGCCGTTGATCCCGCGGCGGTGCAGCTCGGCGACCCGTCGCTCCGCCCGCTCCACGAGCTCCTCATAGGGGGCGAACTGGATCGAGTCGGTGGGACACGCCTTGGCGCAGGCCGGCTCCAGCCCGTCCTGCAGGCGGTCGTAACAGAGCGTGCACTTGCCGGCCCGGCCGTCGACGGGGTCGCGATCGACAACCCCGAACGGGCACGCCGGCACGCAGTAGCCGCAGCCGTTGCAGACGTCGGCCTGCAGGACGACGGTCTCGTGCTCGGTGCGGATCAGGGCCCCGGTGGGGCAGGCATCGAGACATCCGGCATTGGTGCAGTGCTTGCAGACGTCCGACATGAACAGCCAGCGGCCGCCGACCCCCTCGGCCATGGTTACCAGGTCCGGCAGTTCGCCGGCCGGCGGAATCGCCGGCAGAGCGCGCAGGGCCTCCCGCTGGAGCTCCGGCGATGGTTCGGCTAGCTCCACGAACCGAACGTGGCGCCACGTGGCGGCCGAGAGCTCGCCGGTGTGGTCGTAGGAGCCACCGGCCCGGAACTGCGATCCGTCGGCGGGTAGGTCGTTCCACTGTTTGCAGGCCACCTCGCAGGCCTTGCATCCGATACAGACGCTGGTGTCGGTGAAGAAGCCCATCCGCCGAGCGTCCACGCGGTGGATCGCGAGTTCGGTCGGCGCGGCCACGGTCGCGCTCACGGCGCCGCCTCCTTGGGATACTCGGCCGAGAGGTCATCCTGATTGGTGGCGACGACGGGCGCCGCCGGAGCCCGCCCGGCCAGCCGCGCGGTCGTCGGCCGCCGTCGGCGGCCGGGGCGAACGTCGCAGGTGAACGCCTTGGACTCCTGGATGGACACGTTAGGATCGCCGGTCAGCGCACCCAGGTCGTTGGTCGAATCGCCGGGGTCGGACCCGGCATAGCCCCAGTGCCAGGGCAACCCCACTTGGTGCACGGTCCGACCGTCGACCTGCAACGGCCGGATCCGCTCGGTGACGAGCGCGCGCGCCTCGATCTCGGCCCGCTCGGTGACGATCGTCATCCACCCGCCGTCGTCGATCCCGCGCTGGCGCGCCAGCACCGGGTCGATCTCGGCGAACATCTCGGGTTGCAGCTCGGCCAGCCAGGGGAGGGTGCGGCTCATGCCGCCGGCCGTATGCTGCTCGGTCAGCCTGAACGTCGTGGCGACGAGCGGATACCGGGGATCGCCGACGCCATGCAGCGGGTTGTCCGGCCGCCGCCACCGGATGACCGACGGGTCGGCGTCGGCATCCGGATACAGGAGGTTGTGCACCGGCGACTCGACCGGTTCGTAGTACGTCGGCAGCGGCCCGTCGAGCATGCCGCTGGGTGAGTACAGCCAGCCGCGACCGTCGGCCATCATGATGAACGGGTCGTCCCCGGCGATCGCGTCCATGCCCGTGGCGTCGGCGGGCGGGCGGTAGTCCGGGGGCTTCTCCGGCTGGAAGTCCGGGACGTCGTACCCCGTCCACCGGCGCTGCACCGGATCCCACCACACATAGCGCTTGCGCTCGCTCCACGGGCGGCCCTGGGGATCGGCCGACGCCCGGTTGTAGAGCACGCGGCGGTTCGCCGGCCACGCCCACGCCCATTCCGGCGACACCCAGCCGCCGGGCTCGTTCAGGTTGCCCGGGTTGCGGCGCCGCGCCTGGTTGACGCCGTCGGCGAAGATCCCGGAGTAGATCCAGCAGCCGCAGGCGGTGGAGCCATCGTTGCGCAGCTCCGTGAATCCCGAGACCAGGCGCCCGGTCTGGACCTCGTAGCCGTTGATCTCCTTCATCACCGCCTCCACGTCCGGCTCGGCCGTCTCCCCCAGCTCGGGGTGGTCCCACCGCAGGTTGACGATCGGCCAGTCGCGCGGGTCGGTGGAGGCGGCGTAGTGGGCCTTAACGCGCCTGCCCAGGTGGTGCATGAACCAGAGGTCCGAGCGAGCGTCGCCGGGCGGCTCCAGTGCCTTATCCCGGAACTGGACGAGCCGCTGGGTGTTGGTGAACGTGCCCTCCTTCTCGACATGCGAGGCCGCCGGCATCAGAAATACCTCGGTCTCGATGTCCTCGGTACGCAGCTCTCCGGACTGCACCTCAGGTGAATCCCGCCAGAAGGTCGCCGTCTCGATCTCGTTCATGTCACGGACGACCAGCCACTTCAGCCGGGCCAGCGCGCGGCGCTGGGCCCCGGCGTGCTGGGATCCCACCGCCGGGTTCTGACCTATCACGAAGAACCCGTCCACGCCGCCGTCGAGCATCCGCAGGGTGGTGGCGAAGTGCGAATGGTTGCCGCTGATCCGGGGCAGCGCGGAGAAGCCGTAGCCGTTCTCGGCGGTCGCGGCGTCGCCGAACCACGCCTTGAGCAGCGAGATGATGTACGTATCGAAGAACGACCACCAACCCCGGTCGGCGCCGTCGACCTCGATGTAGTCCTTCAGCTCGAACTCGCCCGCGCTGACCCGCGGCATGTGCAGGTAGCCAGGGAGAAGGTCGTAGAGCGTCGGGATGTCGGTGGAGCCCTGGATCGAGGCGTGCCCGCGCAGCGCCATGATCCCCCCTCCGGGACGGCCGATGTTGCCGAGCAGCAGCTGGAGGATCGCCGCCGCCCGAATCATCTGCGCTCCGTAAGAGTGCTGCGTCCAGCCCACCGCGTAGCAGAACGCGGTGGTCCGCTCCCGCCCGGAGTTCTCGGTCAGCGCCCGCGCCACCGCGTAGAAGTCGTCCGGCGTGATCCCGCAGATGCGCTGCACGACCTCCGGGGTGTACCGGCTGAAGTGCCGGCGCAGGATCTGAAACACGCATCGGGGGTCCTGAAGCGTCTCGTCGCGACGGACGTCGCCCATCGGCATGCCGGCGCCGGTGCGATCCTCGAAGGCCTGGGTGGCGTGCTCGCGCACCGCCCCCCGGGAATCGACGTGCACCCCGTCATACGCCCAGGTCGACCGATCGTACATCCCGGTCTCGGGGTCAAAGCCGGAGAACACGCCTCCCAGGTCCTCGGTGTCGTGGAACTCCTGGTTGATGATCGTCGAGGCGTTCGTGTAGTGGAGGACGTACTCACGAAAGTACGACTCGGTCTCCAGGACGTGGCGGATCAGCCCGCCCAGGAACGCGATGTCGGTCCCGGCGCGGATGGGAACGTGAAGATCGGCCAGCTGGCTGGTGCGCGAGTACCGCGGATCGACGCTGATGATCCGCGCCCCCCGCTCCTTGGCCTTCATCACCCAGCGGAATCCCACGGGGTGAGCTTCGGCCATCGACGACCCCTCAATCACGACGCAGTCGGAGTTCTGGAGATCCTGCAGGAATCCGGTCGCGCCGCCGCGTCCCACCGAGGTCCCCAGACCGGGGACGGTGGCGCTGTGTCATATGCGCGCCTGGTTCTCGATCTGCAGCGCCCCCATCGCCGTGAACAGCTTCTTGATGAGATAGTTCTCCTCGTTGTCGAGCGTGGCGCCGCCCAGGTGGGCGAAGCCCAGCGTGCGATCCACCCGGCAGCCCTCGCGGTCGACGTCCTGCCAACCCGACTCCCGGGCGGCGATGACGCGCTCGGCGATCATGTCCATCGCCTGCTCGAGCTCGAGGTCCTCCCAGGCGGTCCCGCCGGGGCGCCGGTAGCGCACCTTCGTCAGCCTCCCCGGCTGCTGGACGAGCTGGCGCGACGCCGAGCCCTTGGGGCACAGCGTCCCCTGATTGACCGGCGACCGCGGATTGCCCTCAATGTCGACCAGCTCGCCGCCGCGGGTGTAGACCACCTGGCCGCAGCCGACCGCGCAGTACGGGCACACCGATTCCGTCGCCTTGAGTCCCGCAATCCGCGCACCTGCCTGCTCGGTCATCGCCGATGTGGCACTGGGACCCATCCCCCAGTCCATCGCGCGGCCCACCACCGGCAGGCGGCGTACGCGCTCGAACGTCCGCGGGCGAGAGCCGGGGCGCGCGGGGGGCGCACCGGCTCCGGAGGTGCTTGGCCCGTCCATTCGATCACGTCTATATGTCGCCGGGGTCTCGGGTCAATGCCGCCGCCGTCCGAATCGACGTGGGTTGGCCTATGGGAGCGCACCGGTGGCGGCCTATGGACGGGGCCATGGCGGTCACCACGCTTCCGGCGGTGCAGCTGCCCGCCGGCCAGAGCATCCCCATCCTTGGCCAGGGCACCTGGCACCTGGGCCAGGGGCGCCACCCGCGCGGCAACGAGCTCCGCGCGATTCGGGAGGGCCTCGACCTGGGGATGACGCTCGTCGACACCGCCGAGGTGTATGGCGCCGGCGCGTCCGAGAGACTCGTCGGCGAGGCGATCCGGGGCCGGCGGGACCAGGTGTTCCTCGTCAGCAAGATCCTGCCCGCGCACGCGTCACGTCCCGGCACGGTCGCCGCCTGCCGGGCCAGTCTCCGTCGCCTCGGTGTCGACCAGCTCGATCTCTACCTGCTGCACTCGCGCGGGATGATCCCGCTGGAGCAGACGGTGGAGGGCTTCGAGGACCTGCGGTCGGAGGGTCTCATCCAGCACTGGGGCGTGAGCAACTTCGATGTCCGCGACATGGAGCGGCTGCTCGCTCTGGAGCACGGACCCGCGGTTCAGACCGACCAGGTGCTCTACAACCTTGCCCGGCGCGGGATCGAACTTGACCTCCTCCCGTTCTGCCTGAGCCGCAGAATCCCGATCATCGCCTACTCGCCCCTTCTCCAGGGACGGCTCGTTCAGCATCCGGTCCTCCGCGGCATCGCGGTCCAGCACCGGAGGACGGCCGCGGAGGTGGCGCTCGCCTGGGTGCTCGCGCACGAAGGGGTCTGCGCGATCCCGGAGGCCGGAACCGTCGCGCATGTCCGCCAGAACCGCGCCGCGCTCGACCTCAAGCTCAGCGAGCTGGACCTGCTCAAGCTCGACGAGGCATTCCCGCCGCCGCTGGAGCCCCAGCCGCTGGAGATGCTCTAGCCGGCCGCCGGCTGACCAGCGGCCGCGCTACCGGGCCACCCGCCGGCCGGTGAGCCAGTCCCAGGCCCGTCGCAACCGTGCCTCGAGCGGGCTGTCCACCCCTCCCACGGGCCGCCGCCGCGACTCCTGCTCCGGGTCGCGCAGTTCCCGTTTGGTGACCGCGAGGATGACTCCGCGCTCGTGGATCTCGGCGATCTGATCCGCGTCCGCGTACAGATGTCGCCCGGGGAGCGGATGGGTGTGGACGATCACCCCCTCGAATATGCCCCCTACGTCCATCACGTGTTCGACGACGCCGACCCGCTTCCCCTGCGGGTCGTAGACCGGGGTTCCGTCGGCGATGGCGGTGTAGGCGACCAAGTCGCCCAGATCCTGAGGATCCATCGTCTCGGTCCATAGGCCGGGAAGACGCGACCGCCAGCCGCAGCCCGCCGTTCCTCTGGTGGGACGAGTCGCCGCTCACCGTTGCCGTGCCCGGAGGCCGGCCTAGTTCTGGCAGTCAAGCGACGATCTGCAGAGGACTGGAGATGGCGAGGACGGTCGAAGCGGACTCCGCGAGCGCAACCGGTCGCGACGCCGTCGCGGAGCCGCGGTCGCGACCGCGGCTGCCCGGGCTCCTGACCCAGCCGCCATACCGCAACGCCGCTGTTGTCATCGCGATCGCAGTGACGATGGCGTCGATCTTCGCCGTCTCCTACACCTTGGCGCTGGACCGTCCGACGCCGCACGACATCCCGGCCGCCGTCGTCGGGCACCCGGCGCGCCGGCCGGGCGTGATCCGCGCGCTGGCGGCCGCCACCGGCAACGGTCTGCGTCTGACCCCGTACGGGTCGCTGGCTCGCGCCAGGCACGCGATCGCCGAGCAGCGGATCTATGCCGCCCTGGCGCTGACCGGCAGCCGGCCGCGCCTGTTCGTCGCCAGCGCGGCGGGGACCTCGGTCGCCCGCGTGCTGGAGCAGGCCGCCCAGGCGGTGCCGGCACGGGCCGGGGGACCGCTGCAGATCATCGACCTGCACCCGCTGCCGCCGACCGACCCCCAGGGCCTCGCCTCGTTCTATGCGACGCTGGCCGCCACGATTCTCGGGTTCGTGACGATGTTCCAGCTGCGAGCCAATGCCGAGGGCCTGTCGCTGCGCGCCTGGCTTGTCTGCATCGCCGTCCTGGCCCTGGTCGGCGGGCTGGACCTGGCGCTGATCACCGACCCGCTGCTGAAGGCGCTGCGCGGGCCGTTCCCAGAGCTGTGGGCGGCGCTCGGCGCCGAGGTCGCTGCTGCGGCGCTGTTCACCTCGGCGATGCTCACGCTCATCGGACGGTGGGCGATCATTCCCACCTGGGGCCTGTTCATCGCCATCGGCAACGCCGCGTCCGGAGGCGCCGTTGCGCCGCCGCTGCTCCCGGCGTTCTACCGATTCGTCGGCCGGTTCCTCCCCAACGGAGCGACCGTGGAGACGATCCGCAACGCGGTCTACTTCACCGATCACCAGCATCTGGAGCCGATCCTGGTCGAGGCGGCGTGGATCACCGGCGCTTTCGTGCTGCTGCTGATCGCCGCGGCGCGCCGTGGCCGGACGCCCGGCACCGGCTGAGCACG
>JBPYFQ010000063.1:0-4444 GCA_051985625.1 Solirubrobacteraceae bacterium | reverse complement strand
CCCCCGGAGCTTGTCAGCCCCTGTCGGCCAGGCTAAGACGCATCGCGCAGGCGCTGGGCCTCGGGCAGCGCCTCCAGCTTCTTGAGCGTGTGGTTCTCGATCTGCCGGATCCGCTCGCGCGTGACGTTGAACGCCCGGCCCACCTCCTCCAGCGTGTACGGCCGCTCCCCGGTCAGCCCGAACCGCATCTCGATCACCTCGCGCTCGCGCTCGGGCAGCGCCGCCAGCGCGCGGCGCAGGTTCTCCCGGCGCAACCGCTCGGCTGCCTGCTCGAACGGTGACTCGGCCGTCTGGTCCTCCACGAAGTCGCCCAGCGCCGAGTCGTCCTCCTCGCCGACCGGCTTCTCCAGCGAGATCGGCTGCTGGGCCATGCGCAGCACATCCCGGACCTCGCGGACGCTCACCTCCAGCTCGGCGGCGATCTCCTCCGGCGACGGCTCGCGCCCCAGTTGCTGGATGAGCTGGCGCTCGACATGGACCACCTTGTTGAGCTTCTCCACCATGTGCACCGGGATGCGGATGGTGCGGCCCTTGTCGGCGATGGCGCGGGTCACCGCCTGGCGGATCCACCAGGTGGCGTACGTGGAGAACTTGTAGCCCCGGCGATAGTCGAACTTCTCGACCGCCCGGATCAGCCCCATCGACCCCTCCTGGATGAGGTCCAGGAATGTCAGGCCGCGCCCCAGATAGGACTTGGCGATCGATACCACCAGCCGCAGGTTCGCCTCGATCATCTGCTGCTTGGCGAGCATGTCCCCGCGCTCGATCCGCCGGGCCAGCGTCACCTCTTGCTCGGCGGTCAGCAGCGATACCCGGCCGATGGCTCGGAGGTACAGCCGCAGGGAATCCAGCGACGGCTCGACCGTCAGGTCGACCTCGACCTTCTTGCGCGCGTCGGAGTCCCCACCGTCCCCGGTGTGGCGCCGGGCGGCGTTGGCCTCCATGCTCCCCGCCTCGGACCTGGCCGGCTTGCCGTCGGCCCCGACAACGACGATCCCGTGCTCGTCGAGGTAGGCATGGAGCTCCTGCACCTGCTCCTTGGTGACCTCCACCTCCTCGAGGCACGCCTCGAGCTCGGCGAACGCCAGTTGCCCCCGCTCCTGCGCCGCGGCGATGAGCGGCCGCAGCTCGTCGAGCTCCGCGATCGGAGTTTCGTCGCTCAATAGAACGATCTCGTCAACGCTCACAGCCCCTGAGCTCCTCTCCGATATGGCCTCAAAGCCGCGTCGCTGACGACGGGCTCCCTCTCGTGACTCCCGATACGACCGGCCGAGTGATACCACAAACCAGCCGGATGTCGAAGTAGTTGGAAGGTAACATTCCCTAATGTTCCTCCGCAGACGGCGGGCGGACCGGCCGTGCTCCTTTCCCGGGCGAAAACCCGGCCGGCCGCGCTCTCTAGTCTTTGAACGGCGATGAGCACACCAGAGACAACCGCTCCCACCGTCGTCGACGTCCAGTCCCAATCGCCCCGGCTCCAGCTCAGTTTGTCCCGGGTCGGCGTCACCGGCGTCGAGAAGGTCATCCGCCTACGCCACAACGGCTCCGAGCAGCTGTTCTCGGCCCGCTTCGAGTGCGTGATCGAGCTCGGGTCGGCCCAGAAGGGCGCCCACATGTCCCGCTTCGAGGAGGTCGTCAACGAGTCGATCGGCGAGGTGGTGCTCGGCGACCGGCCGTTCCGCGTCGAGGCCCTGGCCGAGCACATCGCGCAGCTGGTCCGCGACCGCCAGGGCGCCCGGCGCGCCGAGGTCACCGTCGAGGCCCGGTTCCCGGAGCACAAGCCGGCGCCGGTCTCGCAGATCCCCACTCAGGAGCTGTACACGCTGCACGGCGTGGCCGTCGCCACGGAGCTGGGAACGCGACGCCTGACCGGCGTGACCGCCCAGGGCATGACCGCCTGCCCCTGCGCCCAGGAGCTCGTCGCCGGCCATGCCCGTGAGCGCCTCGACGCCGATGGCTTCAGCCCCGAGCAGATCGATCGCATCCTCCAGGCCGTCCCCGTCGCCACCCACAACCAACGCGGGCTGGGCACCCTGTACGTCGGCTGCCCGGAGACGTGCGTGGAGGAGATCGACGCCGCCACCCTGGTCGGGATTGTGGAGCACTCGATGTCGTCGGAGATCTACGAGCTGATGAAGCGCTCGGACGAGGGACACGTCGTCGAGAAGGCCCATCGGCGCCCGCGCTTCGTCGAGGATTGCGTGCGGGAGATGGTGGCCGGCGTCGTCGACGAGTTCCCGCAGCTCGACGACGCGACGTTCGTCTCGGCGCGCCAGGTCAACCTGGAGACCATTCACCAGCACAACGTCGTCGCCGAGCGCTTCGGGACGCTGGGTGAGATCCGCGAGGAGCTGCGCTCCGGCGAGCCCGCCTCGGTTCACACCAGCCTCCAGACCTGGCTGGCCGACGCGCACTGAACCGCCGGCCGTGCGGGCGATCGTCCTCGAGCAGCCGGGCCGGCCGCTCGTCCCGCGCACGCTCCCAGACCCGGTCGCCGGACCCGGACAGCTCACGCTCACCATCGCCGCCTGCGCGGTCTGCCGCACCGACCTGCACCTGCGCGACGCCGAGATCGACGCGCCGAAACTGCCGGTCGTCCTCGGCCATCAGATCGTCGGCCGCACCGAGGACGGCAACCGGTACGGGGTCCCGTGGCTCGGCTGGACGGACGGCACCTGCCGCTACTGCCAAACCGGCCGCGAGAACCTGTGCGTCAGCGCCCGGTTCACCGGGCGCGACATCGACGGCGGCTACGCCGAGCTGACCGTCGCCGACGAGCGCTTCTGCCTACCGCTGCCCGACAGCATGTCCGACGAGCAACTGGCACCGCTGCTGTGCGGCGGCCTGATCGGGTACCGCGCCTACCGGATGACCGGCGACCCGGAGCGCATCGGGCTGTACGGGTTCGGCTCGGCGGCACACCAGATCTGCCAGGTGGCCGTCCACCACGGCCGCGAGGTGTACGCGTTCACCCGTTCCGGCGACAACCGAACGCAGGAGTTCGCCCGCTCACTGGGGGCCACCTGGGCGGGCGGCAGCGACGAGCCGCCGCCCAACGAGCTTGACGCGGCGATCATCTTCGCCTCGGCCGGCGAGCTCGTGCCCGCCGCGCTGAAGGCCCTCGCCCCCGGCGGCGTCGTCGTGTGCGCCGGGATTCACATGTCCGACATCCCGTCATTTCCCTATGAGGACCTGTGGCACGAGCGTACGATCAGATCGGTCGCCAACCTGACCCGGCAGGACGGTCATGAGTTCCTGGAGCGGGCGCCGCAGGTCCCGGTGCATTCGACCATCACCACCTATCCGCTTGCTGACGCCGAGCAGGCGCTGGCCGACCTGCGAGCCGGGGCCTTCGTCGGCACCGCCGTCCTGGTGCCATAGGCATCGCCGGCGTCGCGCATGTTCTAGGCTGCGAGACATGCCTCTCGTTCCCATGGTCATCGAGCGCACCGCCCGCGGCGAGCGCGAGTTCGACATCTACAGCCGGCTGCTCAACGAGCGCATCATCTTCATCGGCAGCCCCATCGACGACCAGATCGCCAACCTCGTAGTCGCCCAGCTGCTGCACCTGGAGTCCTCGGACCCGGACAAGGACATCTCCATCTACATAAATAGTCCAGGTGGGTCGATCTACTCGGGCTTGGCCATCTACGACACGATGCAGTTCATCAAGCCGGAGATACAGACGATCTGCGTGGGGATCGCCATGTCGATGGGCTCGCTGCTGCTGACCGGCGGAGCGCCGGGCAAGCGCTTCTCGCTGCCCAACAGCCGGATCCTCATCCACCAGCCGTCGGCCGGGTTTGAGGGGCAGTCGACGGACATCGAGATCCACGCCCGGGAGATCCTCAACGTCCGCAAGCGCACGGATGAGATCTACGCGCACCACACCGGCCAGACCGAGGAGCAGGTCCACCAGGACATGGAGCGCGACCGCTTCTTCAAGCCGCAGGAGGCCGTGGAGTACGGCCTCATCGACCGGGTCATCGAGCACCACTGATCAGGGGGGATGGTGGCCTGGCCGCATGCGGCCAGGCCCGGCTGGGCGCATGCGCCCAGCCGCCGGCGGCGCATGCGCCGCCGGACACACAGGGCTACGCCGGTGCGCGCCGTATCCGCCCGCTGCCCTCGCCGCGCGTCTCCGGCGGCTCCGGCACCGTCGGGCGGTAGAGCGCCCAGAAGATCATCAGCCCTCCGAACACGAGCATGCCCACGCCGGTCCACAGGTCGATGTTGATCCCGGCCGCCTTGTTCTTGACGTGCGTGGAGCCGAAGAGACCCAGCGCTATCAGAATCAGGCTGTAGAGCCCGAACACGCCGCCGATGATGCGGCGAATGTCGAACCGGTTGGCGGCCCGCGCGGCCTGGATCTCGTCCTCGTCGGTGGCTCCGGTCGGTGCCATGGGCTCGTCGCTCATGGCCAGGCGTCGCTTTTGTTCTGGCA
>JBPYFQ010000062.1:0-22258 GCA_051985625.1 Solirubrobacteraceae bacterium | reverse complement strand
CTCGGCTGCCCGGCCGCCACCGGCTCGCTGCGCGGGAACCACCTCGGACCGCTGCGGCTCGGCATGAGTGCCGCCCGGGCCCGCCGCGCCTTCGTCTCCAGCTCGGCCCGCGGCCGCCGTCACATGGTCTTCTACTGCCTGTCGCCGAACGGGATCCGCGCCGGGTTCCCGTCGGCTCGGCTGCTGCGCCTCCTCCCCCGGACCCACCGCCGCCGCACCCGCGGCACCGTCGTGCTGGCGCTGACGGCCAACCGCCACTTCGCGCTCGACGGCGTCCGGCCGGGGACCCGGCTGGCCACGGTGGCCCACCGCCTCCGCCCCAGCCACCCGTTCGCGGTCGGCACCAACCGGTGGTACCTAACCCCCGGCCGACAGGTGCGCGGCGTGCTCAAGGTCCGCCACGGCGTGATCGAGGAGATCGGCATCGCCGAGTCCCGGTTCGCCCGCCGCCGCGCCGCGGCCCGGACGTTCCTGCGCGGGTTCTTCTAGGGGCCTGTTGGGGCTGAGTAGCGCATATGCACACTCAGCCCCCAAACCTCCCCAGCAGCCTCCCGGCCGATGGCTCGGACGCGAGTGAAATCAGCTACGCGGCGACCAGCGGCCGCAGCCGCACGTGCGCATGGTGCTCGGCCGTCTCGCCGATCGCCCGCTGAACCTGGCGCAGGACGAGCTCGGCCGCGTCGGGCGCCTGGGCCAGCGGCGCGCCCAGCGCGGCCACGAGGAAGCGGTAGGCCTCCTCCGACAGCGGGAACGACCCCGCCTCGCAGGCGGTGCACACCACGCCGCCGGCGGCCCCGGAGAACCCGCGCAGGTGCTCGGTCTCCCCGCACACCGCGCAGGCGGCCAGTTGGGGCACGATCCCGGCGGCCAGCAGCAGCTTGAGCCGGAATGCCAGCCCCAGTCCGGCCCGGGCATGGGCCCGGTCGGCATCGAGCAGGCCGAGCGTGTTGAGCAGCAGCCAGAACACCTCGGGGTGCGGCTCGGCAGTCTCGAACAGCCGGGCCACCGCATCGCAGGCGCGGGCGGCGGCGTCGAGGGCGGCGCCGTGCTCGCGCAGCGCGCGGTGGACGGCGACGGTGTCGACGGCCGTGACGGTCAGCAGGTCGCTGCGGCCCTGGTGCAGGACCGCGCGCACATGCATGAACGGCTCCAACCGGGCGCCGAAGCGACTGCGAGCCCGCCGGGCGCCCTTGGCGATGGCGCCGACACGGCCCAGCCCCGGGGTATATAGATGGAGGATGCGGTCGGCCTCGCCGTAGCGGATCGACCGCAGCACCACCGCCTCGGTCCTTACCGGTCCGGGCATGGGTCCATCACGCTATCTTTAGTGAAGCAATGAAGTCGATCATCCTCTACACCACCGAACATTGTCCCTACTGCTCCAGCGCCAAGACGCTGCTGGCCAAGCGCTCGATCGAGTACGAGGAGATCAATCTCGCACGCGATCCGGACGGCCGGGCCAAGCTGGCGGAGCTGACCGGGATGATCACGTTCCCCCAGATCGTGATCGACGGAGAGCCGCTCGGCGGCTTTCAGGAGCTGCTGGCCGCCGACCGGAACGGGCGGCTGCCGGAGCTGCTGGCCGCCTAGAGTCCGTCTGGAGTCCCGCGTGGTCGGCTGACGCGCGCCGGATCAAGCGGGGCAAGGACACAGGAGTGAAGCGGTAGCGGCGCTACCGCGAACTCCGAGGACGCAGCATCCGCGCAGATCCGCCGCCGTCAGACGGGCGCGGGGGGCTCCCAGACGGGCTCTTGAGCTGATTTTTTGGGGGGCCGCCTGACGGCGGCCTTTTTGGCTGTGCCCGCCCTCCGTGGGCGCGGCTGGCAGTGCTCGCACACGTACGTGCCGCGCCCGCCGACCACGAGCTTGCGGATCGGCCGGCCGCACACCGGGCACGGCTGGCCCTCCCGGCCGTACACGTTGAACCGGTCCTGGAACGAGCCCTGGGCGCCGTCGACGTGCCGAAAGTCGTCGATCGTCGCCCCCTTGGCGTCGATCCCGGCGGCAAGCGCGAACTCGATCGCCTCGTGCAGCGCATTGAGCTGCGCCCGGGTCAAGGTGCCGGCGGGCCGCAGCGGGTGGATCCGGGCGCGGAACAGGGCCTCGTCGGCGTAGATGTTGCCCACCCCGGCGATCCGCCGCTGGTCGAGCACGAACGCCTTGACCGGCGCGGTCCGGCCCCGGGCGGCCGCGCGGAGGTAGTCCGCGGTGAACGCCGGGGTCAGCGGCTCGGGCCCCAGGCGCTCGCCCAGGTAGGCGTCGCGGGCCGGCATCCCCACGACCAGGTGGCCGGTGCCGAATCGGCGCGGGTCGTTGTAGAGGAGCCGGTGCCCGCCGTCCAGGGCAAACCGCACCCGGGTGTGCGGCGGGTCGGCCGGCGGGTCGAACAGAAGCGCGCCGGTCATCCGCAGGTGGACGAGCAGGAACCGCTCGCCGGTCAGGCGCCAGACCAGGTACTTGCCGACGCGCCCGACCTGCTCCACCACTCGCCCCCGCAGGTCGTCCGCGACCGCCCCGGGCGGCTCCGGACGCGTCCAGCGCGGGTCGAGGATCTCCACGTCGAGCAGCGTGCGCCCTTCCAGGTGGGGCGCCAGCTGGCGGCGGATCGTCTCAACCTCGGGCAGCTCGGGCACGCACGGAGAGCCTAGTCTTCACCCTCCCAGTAGTCCTCGATCCGCTGCACCCGGGCGATGACGTCGACGCCCCAGAACGCGATCTTCTGGGAGCGCGGGTAGAAGCAGATGTCCCCCGGCTCACGGGTGCCGTAGGCCAGGAACGTCAGCTCGGTCTCGGCCCGGAAGGCATGGTCGAGGCCCGTGCCGGCCGGACGCGCGACGACGTGGCCGGGCCCCACCGGGGTCTCCTCCCCGCCCAGGACGAGTACTCCCGCCCCGCCCAGGATGACGAAGATCTCCTCCTCCAGCGAATGGCAGTGCTGAGGGGTCGCCCACCGTCCCGGGTCGACCACGACGTGCTGCAGGCCGGTCCGGCGCGAGCCGGCCGCGCGCCCCAGGTTGCGCCGGACGCGCGCCACCCGCGGCCGCTCCACCCGCTCGGGAGCGACATCGGCCAGGTTGACGATCGTCTTCGGCCGTGTGCCCGGGTGGCCGAGATCCGGCGGGCCGAGCTCGGCCTCGCGAACGTGCTGAAGCGGCGTCCCGTCGGCCGGGGGCGGGATCGACTCCACGCCGCGGCGTCCGAGCATCGACAGACCGAGCCGCGGCAGCTGGAGGCTCTCGTCGAACTCGCGGTGACCGAACGCCAGGACGTCGAGTCCGGTGTCGGCGTACAGGCTGTGTCCGCCGGCGCGCGGGTGGTAGACGATGCAGTCCCCGGCGCCGATCGGAGCCGTGGCGCCGTCGTGCCAGGACACGCCGGTGCCGGACAGGACGTAGAAGATCTCCTCCGCGCGGCCATGGTCGTGGACCGGCGTCGACCAGCCGCCGGCCGGAAGCTCGATGCGCCGCACGCCGACGGCGTCGCAGCCGGCCGCGTTGCCGAGCATCGTCCAGCGCCCGCGCAGGTGCCCCAGCGCGTACTCCCGCGACGGCGCCTCGTCGAAGTCGGTGATCCCCACGGCTACCGCGTGCCGTCGCCGACGTGCGCCCGAGGGTGGGCGTCGAAGTAGACGTCGCGCAGGCGCTCGGCCGACAGGTGGGTGTAGATCTGGGTCGTGCCGATGTCGGCGTGCCCCAGCATCTCCTGCAGCGAGCGCAGGTCGCAGCCGCCGGCGAGCAGGTGGGTGGCGAAGGTGTGGCGCAGGGTGTGCGGGCTCATCCGATCGGCCAGACCAGCGGTGCGGGCGTGCCCCTGGACGATCCGGTACAGCCCCTGGCGCGACAGGCCGGCGCCGCGCAGGTTCACGAACACGCGCGGCTCGTCGCGCAGGCCGACGAGCTGAGGTCGGGCCCGGGTCAGATAGGCCTCGAGGGTGGTGATGGCCCGGCGACCGATCGGCACCAGCCGCTCCTTGGATCCCTTGCCGCGGGCCCGCAGCATCCCGTCCTGGAGGTCGAGCTCGGACAGCTCCAGCGTGATTGCCTCCGAGGCCCGCAGCCCGCAGGCGTACATGGTCTCCAGCAGGGCACGGTCGCGCAGCGCGGCCGGGGAGGTGCCGGTCGGCTGCGCCAGCAGCCGGTTGACCTCGTCCCGGCTCAGGACCTTGGGCAGACGCCCGCGCGAGCGGGGCGGGCGCAGCTCGGCCGTCGGGTCGTGCTCCATGATCTGCTCGCGGCGCAGGTGGCGGTAGAACGAGCGCAGGCACGCGATCTTGCGCTGCAGCGTGGCCGGCGCCAGCGGACCGTGCCGGTCGTTGCCGTCGGCCAGCTCGGAGACGAAGGCGGCCAGGTCGGCCGGGGTCGCCTGCACCGGATCGCGCCGGCGGGCGGCCAGGAACACCCCGTACTGCTGCAGGTCGGACCGGTAGGCCTCCAGCGTGTTGCGCGACAGGCCCCGCTCAAGCTCGAGCGCGGCCAGGAACTCCAGCGTCAGATCGGTCAGCCGGCGCTGGACGGGCGATGCCTCGACAATGGCCATCGCCGCCGTACTTCGCGGTCGCCGCGGACCACTCCTCCGGCTGACAGGGATCTCGCAGCGTCAGCGGGGCAGTCGGAAGGCGCGGGTCGTCTTGACCTTGGTTCCGTGCCGCGGGACGAACACCGCCGCTCCGGCCACCTTCACCCCTCGGCGAGCGCCACGGAGCATCCGGATCGCGGCGAAGTGGAGCCGGAGGGTGACGCGGCGAGTGCCGGGGCGCCTGGCGGTGGCCGCCACCGCGACGACCAGCGGGTGCCGGGTCTTCTTCCCCACCCGGGCCATGGCCCAGGCGAATGCGAAGCGACCCGGCGCCAGTGCGGTGATCCGGATGGTCAGGGAATGGTGAGCCAGCAGACGGCGGACGGTGGTCCGCAGCAGCAGCTCGCGATGCATCAGCGCGATCTCCCGGGACTGGAGCGTGGGCCTGGCCGGGCTCGGCGCGGGTGACGGGTTCGCGGCGGAGCCGGTCGGTGCGCGGTATGGGCCGCAGGAGCCGGCTCCGTTGGCGCTGGACGATGTGTAGGCGGTCACGGTCGCCCCGGCCGGCACCACGAGCGTGTTGCCGCCCACCCCCAGGCCGGTGAGCGGCTGGGAGACGTTCTGCTCATCCGGGGCGTAGATGCCGGTACCCACGTTGGTGCTCCACATCGGCCGGCCGGTGGTGCAGCTGACGGCGTACAGCTCACCCGACGAGGAACCGACCCAGGCGGCGCTGCTGGTCACCAGCGGCGCCGAGGTGAGATGACCGTCGCCGGCAAACGACCAGCGAACCGTCCCCAGGCCATCGCTGCTGACAGCCTGCAGCGTGGCGCCCGACATTTCGTACGCCGTGCCAGCCGCCACTGCCGGGACCGTGGTGGAACCGAGCGGGCCCTGAGTGGCGCCCGTGGCCGGATCCAGGATGAGCGGTGATGCCGCCCAGTCGCGGACGAACACGTGACCGTCGGCGACCACCGGGGTGCGGCCCCCGCCGCCGTCGCCATTGAGGTAGTCGTGCCAGACGGGCGCGCCGGTGTCCCGGTTGAACGCGTAGTAGTTGTCCGGGTACGTCACGTAGACGTTTGAGCCGTCGACCGCGGGGGAGCTGTTGTCGCCGTTGGCGACGGGCTGCTTCCACAGCAGCGCTCCGGTGCGCTCGTTGTTGGCATAGAGCGTGCCGCCGGTGCCCGCACCGCTGTCGTAGACGATGCCGGCCGCGGCAGTCGGCGGCGAGCTGAACTGGTACTGCCCGGACAGCTGGAAACTCCACAGCGACGTGCCGCTCGCCGGGTCCAGCGCCGTGAGCAGCCCGTCGTTGTTGACGACGAACAGCCGGGCTACCCCGTTCGTGACGTCGTAGGCGATCCCCGACCACGGGTAGGTGCTGCCGATCGGCTTCTGCCACTCGATCGCGCCCGTACTCTGGTCGAGCGCGTAGACATTCGTGCCGTTGCCGGCCGCGGCGGTGACGAACACCCGGCCTCCAGCGATGACCGGGTAGGAGACGCCGCCGCTCAACGTCCGGCTCCACGCCCGCGTCAGGGGCGGAGCGAGGCTGACTCCGGAGGCGTAGCCGTCATGACCGGTATCGAGCTGGTAGGTGACACTCTGGCTGCCCGCGTCGGCCAGCGCCGGCAGTGCCGGGACCATCACCCCCAGCACGACGAGTGCTGCCGCCGTGCGAAACAGTCGCCCGATCCTCACCGACACCTCTGGCCCTCCTCCGCTCTTCCCGGGCCCGCGCCCGCTGAGGGGCTCTGTACCCGTTTTGTGGAGCGTTATGCGGGATCAGGCGCCGGTCCGGCGCGCCTTGAGCCAGAACAACGCGATCAGCGTCTTCGCGTCCTCGGACTCGGCGATCGCCTCGTCGAGGCGGTCCAGCGGCCAGGGGACGATCTCGATGCGCTCGTCCTCGCCGGGCTGCGCCCCGCCGTCGGCGGCGGACAGGTCGGTGGCCTCGAACAGCCAGACCCGTTCGTCGCTGAACCCCGGGCTGGTGTAGAAGCCCATGAGCTCCCGCCAGGTCGAGGCCTGGCGGCCGATCTCCTCGGCCAACTCCCGCTGGGCGCAGGCCAGCGGCTCCTCGCCGGGGACGTCGAGCTTCCCCGCCGGGATCTCCAGCGAGGCGATCATCCCGGCCGCCTCCCGCGGCTGGCGGGTCAGCCACACCTGCTCGTCGTCGTAGGCGAGCATCCCCACCGCGCCCGGGTGCCACACCTTGTCGCGGGCCACGACGGCGCCGTCGGCGTGGCGGAAGTGCTGGACGCCGGCGTGGATGAACTTGCCGTGCCACATGATCTCCGAGCCGATCGGCTCAAACCCACTCATCGGTGGGCTCCCGTCTCCCGGAGGCGTTCGGCCGGGCGCCGCCGGTCAGCTGCGCCGCCGACTCGTCGACGAGCGTGAGCGCGATCCCGAGCAGGTCGTCCAGCGACTGGGCGCTGATCCGCTCCGTCGGCTCGTGGTTGTGCTCGGTGCCGTCGGCCAGGCAGATGCAGGGAAAGCCGGCCGCCTCGAACGAGTTGGCATCGGTGGCGCCGCCGGTGGTGATCCGCTCCGGCTCGTACCCGCAGGCGCGCAGCGCCCGTTCGGCGACGGCCAGTTGGGGGGCGCTGGGCTTGGTGCGAAAGCCGGTGAACATGCGCTCCATCGTCACGTCGAGGTCGCACTCGCCGGCGTTGGCGGCGTCCTGGAGGTGGTCGACGACCTCGGTGGCCACGGCCGCCGCCCGGTCGCCGTCCAGACAGCGCACCTCGGCCTCCAGCCGGCACGTCTCGGGGACGACGTTGATGGCGCTGCCGCCCTCGATCACGCCGACGTTGGCCGTCGTCTCGGCATCCAGGCGCCCCAGCCGCATGGCGGCGATGCCGTGGGCGGCGGCGGCGATCGCGCTGCGACCGGCCTCCGGTCGCACGCCGGCGTGGGCGGCCCGGCCGCGGAACTCGGCCCGGATCCGATAGTGCGTGGGCGACGCGGTGACCACCTCGCCGATCGGCGTGGCGTGGTCGAACACGTATCCAAACGCGCTGTTGAGCTTCGCCACATCGAACGCGGCCGACCCGGCGAGCGAGACCTCCTCGCAGACCGTGAACAGGATCTCGATCCCGATGGGCGGCGGCTCGCCTCCATCCGCGAACCGGCGGGCGACCTCGACGATGACCGCCACCGCCGACTTGTTGTCGGCACCCAGGATGGCCTCGTTGGCGTTCGTCCAGGCGCCGTCGTCGAGCACCGGCTCCACCGCGGCGGCCAGCGGCACGGTGTCCATGTGCGCGCACAGCAGGATGCTGGCGTCGCTGCGGCCGGGGATCCGCGCCAGCAGGTTGCCCGCGCTGGCGCCCACCTCCGGGCCGCTGTCGTCCTCCTCCACCTCCAGCCCCATGGCCCGCAACTCGGTGATCAGCCAGTCGGCGCAGGCCCGCTCATGGCGCGACGGGCTGGGGATACGACACAGCGCGGTAAACGTCTGGTGGAGGCGCTCGCGCTCGGCTTCGCTCGTCCGGGTCACGATCCCGCGCCGTGCGGGACGCGGACGTCCCGCTCGTCGCCGGCGGGCGAGCCGGCGTCGCGGGTCGGGGTGGCGACGTCCCGGGCCGGCGCGGCGGCCGAGTGCATCGACGCAACCGCGGAGCCCTCGGCCGCCTCGGCCCGGCTCAGCGCGGCGCCGACGAACTCGCGGAACAGCGGGGCCGGGCGCTCCGGGCGGGACTTGAACTCCGGGTGATACTGCGAGGCGACGAAGAACGGATGCTCGTCCCGGGCCAACTCGATCACCTCCACCAGCCGCTCGTCCGGCGAGGTGCCCGAGCAGATCAGCCCGGCGTGCTCCAGCTTGCGGCGCAGGTGGTTGTTGACCTCGTAGCGATGACGGTGACGCTCGTACACCACCGCGTCGCCGTAAAGCTCGCGGATCCGGGTGCCGTCGTGGAGCTTGACCGGGTCGGCCCCCAGGCGCATGGTGCCGCCCATGTCGGCGATCTCCTTCTGCTCCGGGAGCAGATCGATGACCGGGAACGGCGTCTCGAGGTCCATCTCGGTCGAGTTGGCCCCCTCCATCCCGGCCACGTCCCGGGCGAACTCGCTCACGGCGACGTGCATGCCCAGGCAGATGCCCAGATACGGGATCCGCTCCTGCCGGGCGATCCGGGCCGCGGTGATCTTCCCCTCCCAGCCGCGGCCGCCGAAGCCGCCCGGGATGAGGATCCCGTCGGCGGCCCGCAGCCGCTCCATCACGCCGGGATCGCCGACGGTCTCGGAGTCGACCCAGTCGACGTCGACCTCGGCGGCGTGGTGGACCCCGGCGTGGCGCAGGGCCTCGGCGACGGATAGGTAGGCGTCCTCAAGCTGGACGTACTTACCGACCAGGGCGATCTTCACCTGCCGGTGCGCGTCGCCGGCTCGGCGCGTGATCGCCTCCCAGCCGCTCAGGTCCGGATCGGCCGCCTCCACGCCGAAGTGCTCGGACAGGATGAAGGCGTCCACGCCCTGAGAGTTGAAGACGAGCGGAATCCGGTAGACGTCGTCGACGTCGTAGGCCGACACGACGGCCTCGACCGGCAGGCTGGCGAACAGCGCGATCTTGGAGCGGATGTCCACCGACAGCTCGGCCTCCGACCGGCACACCACCATGTCCGGCGCGATACCGATGCGCCGCAGTTCGTTGACCGAGTGCTGGGTCGGCTTGGTCTTGAGCTCGCCCGCGTGGCCGATGTAGGGCACCAGGGTGAGGTGGATGAACATGCAGCGGCGCCGGCCGACGTCGACGGGGAACTGCCGGATGGCCTCCAGGAACGGCAGCGACTCGATGTCGCCGACGGTGCCGCCGATCTCGGTGATGACGAAATCGACGTCGCTGGAGTCGGCCATCAGCTTGATCCGCTGCTTGATCTCGTTGGTGATGTGGGGCACCACCTGCACCGTCGCGCCCAGGTAGTCGCCGCGGCGCTCCCGGCGGATGACCGTGTTGTAGATCCCGCCGGCGGTGACGTTGGACGCGCGACTGGTGTTGGCGTCGGTGAACCGCTCGTAGTGGCCGAGGTCAAGGTCGGTCTCGGCGCCGTCCTCGGTGACGAACACCTCGCCGTGCTGGTAGGGCGACATCGTGCCCGGGTCGACGTTGATGTAGGGGTCGAACTTCTGCAGCTGGACCGACAGACCCCGGGAGACGAGCAGCCGCCCGATCGACGCGGCGGCGATGCCCTTGCCCAGCGAGGAGACCACCCCGCCCGTAATGAAGATGAACCTCGTCTCGCCCTGTGACATCGACTGGAAGCGAGTCTATCGAGGGCTCCGGCGGCCACACGCGGCCGCGCCCGGTTTGCCCGCTCGGAGCGAGGGTTTGTCCCTTCCGAGCGGCGAAATCGCCTTCACGCGGCCCTCAGCAGCTCACGGGCGTGCTCGTTGGCGGCCACGTCCTTCGACTCCCCGCCGAGCATCCGCACCAACTCACCGACCACCTTGTCGCCGTCCAGCGCGGTCACCGTCGTCGTGGCCGGGGTGGCGGCCGCGTCCTTGACGATCGTGAAGTGGCGCTCGGCCAGCGCCGCCACCTGGGGCAGGTGGGTGATGCACAGGATCTGCCGCCCCCGGGACAGCTGGCGCAGATGCTCGCCCACGGCGCGGGCGGTCAGCCCGCCGATGCCGGCGTCGATCTCGTCGAAAACGAGCAGCGACCCGTCGCGCTCCTGGCCGGGCCCGGCCTCCGCGCTCCCGTGGGCGACGCTGAGCAGGGCCAGCATCACCCGGGAGAGCTCGCCCCCAGAGGCCACCTCGCGCAGCGGCCCCAGCGGGCCGCCGGCGTTGGGGGCAATGAGCATCTCGATCGCGTCGGCGCCCCGCGGCCCGCAGCCGTCCGCCCGGGGCGACAGCTCGATCTCGAACCGGGCCTCGGCCATGGCCAACTCGGCCAGCCGCTCGCCCACGGCCTTGGCCAGCTTGGGGGCGGCCCGGCGCCGCGCCTTGCCCAGCCGTCCGGCCAGGCCGTCGAGCTCCTGGCGCGCCGCGGCGAGCTCGGCCTCGATCGACTCGAGCGCGGTGTCGGCGTTCTGGAGCTCGTCGCGCCGCTCTCGGCAGCGCGCGGCGTGCGCCAGCACGTCGGCAATCGTCCCCCCGTGCTTGCGCTCCAGGCGCGCCAGCAGGGCCAGCCGCTCCTCCAGCTCCTCCAGCCGCGCCGCGCCGCCGGCCTCGCCGGCGCCGCCCTCCAGGTCGAGGAGATACGCCCGCAGCTCGCCGGCGACGTCCTCGGCCTCGTAGCGCAGCGTCTCGGCCCGTTGGGCCAGGGGCTCCAGCGCGGCGTCCATGGCCACCGCCTGCCCGAGCGCCGCGGCGGCCTGAGCCAGCAGCTCGGCGGCGCCGGCCCCGCCGGTCTCACCCCCTCCGCTCATGGCCTCGATGCCGGTCACGCTGGCCTGGGCCAGGGCCTCCTGGTGGCGGAGACGGTCGCGCTCGGCGGCCAGTGACTCCTGCTCGTCCTCGGTGGGAGCCGCCGCCTCGATCTCGTCCAGCTCGAACATCAGCAGGTCCAGCTCCCGGTCGCGGGCGCCGGCCAGCTCACGCAGGCCGGCGGCGCGCTGCTCCAGGTCCCGGACGCGCTCGTAGGCGTCCCTCAGCTTGGCCCGCAGCGTCCACTGGCCCGAGCCGCAGTAGGCGTCGAGCACCTCGAGCTGGGCGGCGGAGAGCATGAGCTTGCGGTGCTCGTGCTGCCCGTAGAACGACAGCAGCCGGCCGCCCAGCTCCTGCAGGTCGGCCTGGGTGGCGGCCCGCCCGCACACGTACGCGCGGGTGCGGCCGTCCGGCCACACGCGGCGGGCCAGGACGATCTCCTCGGCGCCGGTCGGCACGCGGTCAGAGCCGGCCAGGCCGGGCGGCAGCTCGAACACCCCCTCCACGTACGCCTCCGCGGCGCCGGGCCGCACGATCCCGCGCCGGGCCCGCCCGCCCAGCAGAAGATCGAGCGCGTGGGCCAGCAGGGTCTTGCCGGCCCCGGTCTCGCCGGTGAGCATGTTCAGACCGGGGGCCAGCCGGAGCTCGGCCCGCTCCATCAGCAGGAGATTCTCGACGCGCAACTCGTAGAGCACGGGCACGGTGTACCACCCGGGCCCGACGGATCACGGCGTTTGGACGGCCGCCGCACCGGGCACGCCTCAAAAGAGGGGGCCCACCCGCCACGGCGGGGGCGGAAGCCACGAGAGGAGCCATCATGGCCTACAAACTTGAGCTGGACGAGGACGTGCGCGCCGGGATCAGGCGCTGTGCCCAAGAGGAGCTTGACCGGGCGATTCGCGAGCTGAGCGAGCGCATCACCGAGGACCCGGTGGAGGCCGTCCACACCGCCCGCAAATCGGTCAAGAAGGAGCGGTCGCTTTTGCGACTGGCCCGCGGGACGATGCCGCGCCATCAGCGCCGGAGGGAGAATGCGGCGCTTCGCGACGCCTCCCGAGCGCTGTCGACCGCCCGGGACGCCGAGGTGATGGTCGCCACCGTCGACGATCTGTCGGAGCGCTACGCGGGGCAGCTGCCGGAGACGACGTTCCATGAGATCCGGGCCGAGCTGGAACGCGTCCGCGACGAGCAGCGCCGCCAGCTGGTCGGATCGGCGCTCGGCACCCAGGCGGTCCAGGAGCTTGGCGCAGTGCGGCTGCGCATCGAGGACTGGGAGCTCTACCGGGGTGGCTGGCGCGCCGTCGAGCGCGGCCTGGCCCGCTCCTACCGGGACGGCCGTGCCGCGTTCTTCCGGGCCAGGGCCCGGGGGTCGACCAACGCGCTGCACGCCGCTCGCAAGCGGGTGAAGGACCTGTGGTACCACGAGCGTCTGCTCGCCGCGGCCGGCGGCCCCACGGTGGCCGGCCACGCCAAGGACGCTCACCGCCTCGCCGACCTCCTGGGGGACGATCACGACCTGGCCGTCCTGTGCCAGGCGCTCGCTCAGGGGCGGATCCACGCGGCCGCCGACGTCGACGCCGTCGTGGCCCTGGTCGACCACCGCCGCGGCGAGCTTCAGCGCCAGGCGATCCATCTCGGCGAGCGGCTCTACGCCGAGAGGACCAAGGCGTTCGTCCGGCGGATGCGCGCCGCCTGGACCGCCGGCCGCCGGATGGCCGCCGCCCGCAGCGACGAGCACCCCCGGGAGCTGGCCGCGGCGACCCGTTAGATGGTCGATACCGCGGCCGCGTGGTTGCCGGCCATCTAGCTCACAACGTCGTCGCCATCAATCCGAACTTCTCCCGCAGCCGCTGGTAGAAGGTCGTGCCCGGAACCTGGGCCAGCGAGCCCTGGTCGAGGACGAACCGGGCCTCGAGGCGCTCGCCGGCCTCCAGCACGCCGATCGGGCGCCCGTCGATGGTGACGTCGACCGGTTCGTCCCGGCTGCGGTTGTCGATGGCCAGGCGGTCCGAGGGGGCGACGACGAGGGTCCGGGCGGTGAGCGAGTGGGGCGCGATGAACGAGACGACGTACCCGTGCACGCCCCAGGCCATGACCGGGCCGCCGTTGGCCAGGTTGTAGCCGGTGGACCCGGCCGGCGTGGACACGACCAGGCCGTCGCAGCGCACCCGGCCGATCTCGTCGTGGCCGACCGAGTACTCCAGGTCGGCCACCCGCTTGCCCGGGTGGCGGTGGATGGAGATGTCGTTCATGGCCAGCGCCTCGGTCCCGCCGCCGGAGATCTCGATCCCCGGCAGCGAGAGGACCTCGAAATCGCCGGCCAGGGCCCGCAGGGTCCCGGCCCACGTCTCCTCGCGGTCGACCGTGGCCAGGAAGCCCATCTCGCCGAAGTTGATGCCGAACACCGGCACGCCGGTGCCCGCGTACTGGCGCAGCGCGTTGAGGATGGTCCCGTCGCCGCCGAGCGCGAAGCAGATGTCCACCGGCTCGCCGAACGGGACGTCGCGCTCGACGCACGGATCGTCGGGCAGGTCGTGCTTGACCCCTTCCTCGGCGTCGAAGCGCAGCGTCACCCCGACCTCGCGGGCCATCTCGATCAGCATGCTCACCGCGGGCCCGGTGTCCTCCGGGCGACGGTGGGTGGACACGGCCGCCGTCTTGATCCGCCTCACGGCTCCACCTCCGCCGCCGCCGCCTCGACGTCGCCAAGGCCGCCGCGCCCGGCCTCGGCCAGCCACATGAAGCTCTCCCGGTTGCCCTTCGGCCCGGGCAGGCCAGAGCTGACGTACCCCAGCACGGACGCCCCCAGCCCGGCGGCGGCCTGGCCGGCCGACACCAGCGCGCCCCGGCGCAGGGCGGCGTCCCGGACCACCCCGCCCTTCCCCACCGCGCCCCGCCCGACCTCGAACTGCGGCTTGACGAGCGCCAGGCAGTCGAACCGATCGGCGGCGCACGCCAGGACCGCCGGGAGCACCTTGGCCACCGAGATGAACGAGACGTCGATCACGATCACCTCCGGCGCGTAGGGCAGCTGATCGGGCGTCAGCGCCCGGGCGTTACAGCGGTCGATCACCGTGACGCGGGGATCGGAGCGCAGGCTCCAGTCGATCTGGCCGTAGGCCACGTCGACCGCGACGACATGCTCGGCGCCCCGCTGGAGCAGGCAGTCGGTGAACCCGCCGGTCGAGGCGCCGACGTCGAGCCCGCGCCGTCCCGCCACCGGCACCCCCAGGGCATCCAGCGCGTTGGCCAGCTTGATCCCCCCGCGCGACACGTAGGCCGGCGCGGCGGCCAGCTCCAGCTGGACGTCCTCCGGCACCAGCTGGCCGGGCTTGTCGGCGCGGCGGCGGTCGGGCAGCAGGAGCACCTCTCCGGCCAGCACCGACGCGGCCGCGCGGCTGCGCGACGGGAACATCCCGCGCTCGGAGAGAAGCTGGTCGAGCCTGACGCGCTTCATCGACAGGCGGGAACGGTACGTGATCGGGCCCGCCGGGCCCGCAGGAACGTCACCGCCGGGAAGCCCCGGCCCTCTCGAAACGCGCGTCGTCGGGGCGGATGGGGGGGGCGGGTGGGGGGCGGGTGGGGACCGATTACAAGCGCGCGTGCAGCTGCTCGGCGACCGCTGCCTCGACGCGCTCGGCGATCCGCTGGCCGGTGAAGCCGACCTCCTCGTGCAGGAGCCCCGGGGCGCCATGGGTGACGTAGCGGTCCGGCAGGCCGACCCGGAGGATGCGCAGCCCGCCCAGGCCGATCCCCGCGTCCGACAGGGTCTCCCACACCGCCGAGCCGAAGCCTCCGGCCAGCACGCCCTCCTCGACCGTGACGAGCAGGTCGTGCTCGGCGGCCAGCTGGGCGGCCAGCCCGGCGTCGATCGGCTTGGCGAACCGGGCGTCGGCGACCGTCACCGAGATCCCGTGCTCGGCCAGGATGTCGGCCGCCTCGAGCGCCTTGCCCACCCCGGTGCCGTAGCCGAGCAGCGCCACCCGAGTCCCGTCGCGGGACTCGCATTCGCGCAGAATCTCGCCGGTGCCGATCTCCAGCACCTCGGGCCGCCGCGGGAGGGGGACGCCGACCGCGTTGCCCCGCGGGTAGCGCAGGGCCACCGGCCCGTCGTCGTAGCACAGCGCGGTGTGGAGCATGTGGACGAGCATCGCCTCGTCACGCGGGGCCATGAGCACGATGTTTGGCAGGCAGCGCAGATACGCGATGTCGAACATGCCGTGATGGGTCGGTCCGTCGTCGCCGACGAGACCGGCCCGGTCCATGGCGAACACCACGTTGAGCTTCTGCAGGCAGACGTCGTGGACGATCTGGTCGTAGGCGCGCTGCAGGAATGTCGAGTAGATGGCCGCCACCGGCTTGCAGCCCTGGAGGGCCAGCCCGGAGGCGAACAGGATCGCCTGCTGCTCGGCGATGCCGACGTCGTAGTAGCGGTCGGGCAGCTCGCGCTGGAGGATGTTCAGGCCCGTCCCGGAGTTCATGGCCGCCGTGATGCCGATCACGCGGTCGTCCCGGCGGGCCTCGGCGACGAGGGCCTCGCCGAACACCTGGGTGTAGGCGGGCGGCGCGGGCGTGGCCGGCTTGGCCGCCGGGGCGGCCTTGGCCGGCTCGCCGTTGGCGATCGACTTCGGCTTGGCGGCATGCCACTTCTCCATGCCCTCCAGGCCGCCCTCCTCGGCCGGGGCGAAGCCCTTGCCCTTGACCGTGGCGCAGTGCACGACGACCGGACGCTCGGCGGCCAGCGCCTCACGCAGGGCGCGGCGCAGGCCGCGGATGTCGTGGCCGTCGATGACGCCCATGTAGGCGAAGTCAAGCTCCTCCCAGAGCAGGCCGGGGGCCCAGAACGCCTTGATCGACTCCTTGACGTGGGGGCCGAACCGCTCGAACGCGGCGCCGATCCCGGCGGGCAGCTTCGTCAGGCCGCCCTCGACCTCCTCGCGGGCGTGCCACAGCTTGGGATTGAGCCGCACCCGGTTGAAGTACCGGGACAGGGCGCCGACGTTGGGGGCGATCGACATCCCGTTGTCGTTGAGCACGACGACGATCGGCGTGCCCTCGCCGCCGGCCTGGTGGATGGCCTCGAACGCCACCCCGCCGGTCAGCGCGCCGTCGCCGACGACCGCGACGACCTTGCCGTCCGTCCCGTGGCCGCGGCGCATGGCCTCCTTGATCCCGACCGAGTAGCCGATCGCGGTCGACGCGTGGCCGGCCCCCATGATGTCGTGCTCGGACTCGTTGATCGAGCAGAACGGGGCCAGGCCGCCGTACTTTCTGATGGTCGACAGCTGGTCGCGGCGGCCGGTGAGGATCTTGTGCGGGTAGGCCTGGTGGCCGACGTCCCACAGGATCTTGTCGCGCGGGGACTCGAGCAGCGAGTGCAGCGCAACCGCTATCTCGCACGTCCCCAGATTGGCGCCGAAGTGCCCGCCGATCTCACCGACCGTGTCGATGATGTGGGCGCGCACCTCCGCGGCGACCTGCTGCAACTCCTCGTCGTTCAGCCCATGGAGGTCCATGGGGCCGTTGATCCGCTGCAAGAGGTCCAAAGACACGGGGTCAGTCACTGGTCAATAGCTCCGAGTCGCGATGAAGTCGGTGATCTGTTGCAGGTCGGCGCCGCGGTCGGGCGCCGCCGTGGCGAGCGCGCCACGGGCGCGCTCATGCGATTCAGTGGCCAGCCGACGGGCGCCGTCCAGACCGAACTCCGTCACGTACGTACGCTTGCCGAGCCGTTCGTCCTGGCCCTGTTGCTTGCCGAGCGTCTCGTCCGAACCGGTCACGTCGAGGATGTCGTCGACGATCTGGAACAGCACACCCAGCTCACCGGCAAAGGCCCGGAAGGCGTCGCGTACGGCGGGTTCGAGGTCACCGCCCAACAGCAGGACGCACTCGATGCTAGCGGCGATCAGCCGGCCGGTCTTGAGCTCGTGGAGACGGCGCAGCCCGTCCGCCCCGTCCGGGGCGGTGCCGGCGACGTCGATGTACTGCCCGCCCACCATGCCCTGAACGCCCGTGGCGGCCGCCAGCTCGCGGGCCGCCGCCAGCACCTGGGCGGGCTCTCCGGACTGCTCGGTGAGCAGCAGGCGGAAGGCCTCCGCGTACAGGCCGTCGCCGGCCAGGATCGCCACATCCTCGCCGAACGCCTTGTGACAGGTGAGCCGCCCGCGCCGCAGATCGTCATCATCCATGGCCGGCAGGTCGTCGTGGATGAGCGAGTACGTGTGGATCAGCTCAAGCGCGGCGGCCAGCGGGAGGACCCCGGCCGGATCCCGGCCGACCGCGTCGGCGGTGGCCAGCGCCAGCACGGGGCGGATCCGCTTGCCCCCGGCCAGCAGCGAGTAGCGCATGGCCTCGTCCAAGCCGGCCGTCGGAAACTCGTCCGAGAACCGGATGGCCTCGAGGTAGCGCTCCACGTCGGCCCGCAGGTGGTCGGGATAGGCCGGCCGGAACGTCGATGCAGCGGGCAAAGCCCGGCGCCTAAGCCGCCGGCAGCGGGAGCTGGCCGGGAAGATCTGGGAGCGGTTCGAGCGCCGCCCGGGCCCGCTGATCGACCTGCGCGCTGGCATCCGAGGCCAGTCGCGCACACTCCTCGATCAACGAAAGCGTCGCCTCCGGTTCCAGCTCGCCGGCGCGCAGCAGCTCGGCCGTCTGATGCAGTCGAGCACTCAACTCGATCAGGGAATCAGTCACGCGCAGAAGCTTATCGAGCGGGCGTTAGCGGGGTTTTAGCGTCCTGGACGTGGGTCCGGAGGGTTGTGCGTGGAATCGACGGGCGGCTGGGCGTGACTGACGTCGGACGTGGGATGAGTCGATGCCGAAGCATCGGCGATTCCCGCGTCCTAGGACCAATTGCCCATGGTTTTTGGGCGCCCGGCGGAGCACGCTCTGACAACCATGACCGACACGAGCACAACCACATCCCCCAGCCGCCAGATCACCGACGAGGTCTCCGCCTGGCCGGGCGTCGAGGCCGGCTACGGCCGCCGCGGTGAGTTCGCCTTTAAGGTCGGCCGCCGCGAGATCGGCCACCTCCACGGCGACCACGCCGCCCACTTCTTCTTCCCCAAGGACACGTGGCACGAGCTGGCCGCGGCCGGCCGGATCACCGAACACCCCGTGTTTCCGGGCCGCGAAGGGCCGGCAGCGCGGCGGATCCGGGACGACGAGGACGTCCGGGACGTGATCGCCCTGATGCGGCTGAACTACGACCGGCTGGTGGGCTGAGCCGTGGGAGGCGGTGGCCGCCGGAGCGCTTACGACGGGCAATGAAGGAGGCTACGCCGGGGATCGTGGGGGTTTTCAGGTCCCATGCGCCAGAAATAGCCCAAGACCCCCTCCCCACGGCCGCCGACGCCCGCTCATCCTGCCTTCATTGCCCGCCGTTGACGTGCCTCCCGCGCCGCCATCGACGCCCGGGGCCAACAGCGGAGGTCAGCCCTCGTCCAACGCCTGATTGACCAGCGCATCGGCCCGCGCGTTCTCGGCCCGGGGCACGCTTCGGATTGACCACCCGTCAAAGCCGCGCAGGGCCGACATCGCCTGCTCATACAGGGGCTTCATCGCCGCGTGCTTGACCTTGTAGGCGCCCGTCAGCTGCCGGGCCACGAGCTCGGAGTCGTTGACCAAATCGACCTCGCGGGCGCCGAGGGCGGCGGCCCGCTCCAGGCCGCGCAGCAGGGCCCGGTACTCGGCCACGTTGTTGCTGGCCACGCCGATCCGCTCGGCGACCTCGTCCAGGACCTCGCCGTCGGGTCCGGAAACGACGACTCCAATGGCCGCCGGGCCCGGGTTGCCACGCGCCCCGCCGTCGACGTGAACGGTGAGACGAAGCGCGTCCGGCGCGCTCAATCGGTGGCGAGCTCGGGAAGCTCGCCGGTGACGTGACGGCGCCGGCGGTCGCGCAGCGCGCGCTTGCCGCCGCCGGAGTGCCCGGACGGCGAGTTGTCCCGTCGCGAGGTCTTGCGGCGGTCGACGATCACGGTGACGTGGGGGTCATCGGCGTAATAGTCGGTGAGCCTGTCGAGCAGGTCGCCGGCGAGGGGCTCTGGTACCACGCAGTAGATCACGTCGTGGATGCTAGCCGCCCCGCGCGGCCGGTGAACATCGAACGTCCGTCTAGAAAGGGGTGAAAAAAGTCGAGCCCCGGGGCAGCCCCGAGCGGTCAGCCGGTGAGCTTCAGATGGCCGCGATCGTCGGCCCGGGCGTTGTTCTGGAGCTCGATCTCGCTCAGCTCGGACAGCTCATAGCCCTGGGCCGCCGAGCGGACCGCCGGAACCTCGTCGGCCAGCTCGACCTCGTAGCGGTACCAGCACAGCTCCCAGGAAACGACGATGTTGACCTGACTGCCGTTGACGTCGGAGGGATGGACCGCCACGTCCGGGAGCCCGAGCGACCGGGCGATCCCGGCCACCGTGCGGGGATGCTCGGAATCGTTGAACAGCGCCACCGCCGAGGAGCTCCGGTGTCCGATGCTCGTCGGCACCGCCCGGACGTGGCGCGGCTCGCGGCCCGTCGCGCCGCCGAGCCGTGACGCGGCGCCCTTGACCGGCTCCGGCCAGGACGGCGATGTCGGCCGGGCCCGCGGCGCACGCTGGGGCCGGGACCGCGGCTGGGACCGGCGGCCGGGCTCCGGCCCCGGGTCGGGCTCCGGCTCCGGCTCCGGGGCGGGCTCGAATTCCTCGTCGGCGTACAGATCGCCGTAGTCGGGCTCGGGCTCGGGCATCGGCTCCCGGCGGTCGCGCCGCCCCCGCAGCCGGCCGAACAGGGACCGGCGCCGATCGGCGCGGGCACCCGACCCGTCGTACTCGGGGACGTCGCCCTCGCGCACCCAGCCGTCGTGGAGCGCGCGCGAGGTGCACAGCTCGCATACCGAGTGGCGCTCGCCTCCCCCGCTCACGTAGACCTCGGCGCGCTCGCCGCGGAGCAGCGTCCGGCCGCAGACGTCGCAGACCGACTGGTCGATCGAGGTGTGGATCGCCCGGATGCTCACGGCATGTGAGCGTACTACGCCTTCACGGCCTCCCGCTCTGCTCGCGCCTCGTCGACGACCTTGGCGGCGAGATGACCGGGGACCTCCTCGTAGTGGTCGAACTCCATCGTGAACTCCCCCTGGCCGCCGGTGATCGACCGCAGGTCAGGCGCGTAGGAGAGCATCTCGGCCATCGGCACCTCGGCCTTGATCTCGGTCATCCCGGCGCCGACCGGCTCCATCCCCAGCGGCCGGCCCCGCCGCGAGTTCAGGTCGCCAATCACGTCTCCGACGGTGTCTTCCGGGGCGTTGACCGTCACCAGCATGATCGGCTCCAGGAGCACTGCCCCGGCCTCGGAGAGCGCCTGCTTCATGGCCTGCGAGCCGGCCACCTTGAACGCCATCTCGGAGGAGTCGACGGTGTGGTAGGAGCCGTCGTACAGCCGCACTCGTACGCCCTTGACCGGGTACCCGGCGACCGTCCCCTCCTGCATGGCTTCTTGCACGCCCTTCTCCACCGCGGGGATGAATCCGGACGGGATGACGCCGCCCTTGATCGCGTCGATGAACTCGAATGGGTGGGCGGGGTCGTAGTCAATCGGCTCGATCTCGATGTGGCAGTCGCCGAACTGGCCGCGTCCGCCGGTCTGCTTCTTGTGGCGTCCGTGAGCCTTGGCCGGCTTGCGAATCGTCTCCTGATAGGGCACCCGGGGCGGCTTGAGCGTCACCTCGGCGCCGAACCGGGAGCGCAGCCGCTCCACGATCACCTCCACGTGGACCTGGGACAGCCCGGCCAAGATCTGGTCGCCGGTCTGTGGATCGCGATGGAAGTCGATGGTCGGGTCCTCCTCCTGGAGGCGGCGCAGCGACGAGAACACCTTCTCCTCGTCGCCGGACCCGGCCCCACCCACCTCCATCGAGAAGGCCATGACCGGGGAGGGAAGCTTGATCGACGGCATCTCGATCGGCTCGTCGCGGGCGGCCAGCCAGTCGCCGGCCCGGGTCTCCTTGAGCTTGGCCACGGCGCCGATGTCGCCCGGGCCGAACTCCTCGGCGTGGCCTTGTTGGCTGCCCTCGAACGTGATCAGCTGGCCGATGCGCTCCTTGTTGTGCGTGGTGGTGTTGAGCACCTGGGTGTCGTGGCGCATCGTGCCCTGGTAGACGCGGAACATGTTGATCCGACCGGCGAACGGGTCCGCCCGCGTCTTGAACACGTAGGCGAACAGCTCCTTGTCCTCGTCGGGCTCCAGGGTCATGTCCCCCACCTCCAGGCCGCCGTGCTTGACCGGCGAGGGCAGGTCCTCGACGATCGCGTCGAGCAGCCGGTTGGTGCCCAGGTTGCGGTTGGCGATGCCGCAGGTCACCGGGAAGAGCGACCCGTGGTTCGTGCCCTCCTTCAGCGCAGCGACGATCTCCTGATGGGAGATCTCCTCGCCCTCCAGGTAGCGCTCCATGAGCGCATCGGAAGTCTCCGACACCTCGTCCATGAGCCGCTCGCGGTACTCCTGGGCCTGGTCGGCGAGCTCGTCGGGGATGGGGATCTCCTGGCAGTTGTCCCGTCCGGGGCCGTCGTACTCGTAGGCCTTCATGTCGACGAGGTCGATGACGCCGCGGGTCTCGTGCTCGGAGCCGATGGGGATCTCGGTGGCGACGACGTGCTGGCCGAACGCCGACTTGAGCGAATCCAGCGCGCGGAAGAAGTCGGCGCGCTCGCGGTCGAGCATGTTGACGAACAGCAGCCGGGCCAGATCGAGCTCGGCGGCCCGCTGCCACAGCCGGGTGGTGTGGACCTCCACCCCCATGACCGCGTTGACGACGAACACGGCCGACTCGCAGACCCGGAGTGCGCCCAGAGCATCGGCGACGAAGCTGGAGTCGCCGGGCGTGTCCAGCAGGTTGACCTTGCGCGATTGCCATTCGAACGAGCTGAGCGCCAGGGCGATCGACATCTGCCGGGCCTTCTCATCCGGATCGGAATCCGAGACGGTGGTGCCGTCGGTCACGGTGCCGAGGCGGTTGATCACGTCCGCCTGGAACAAGAGCGCCTCGTGCAACGACGTCTTGCCACTGCCGCGGTGGCCGACGAGGGCCACATTGCGGATTCGATCCGCGGCCTTGTGCATGGCTGATCTCCTCTCTCTCGAAAACGCCGGAGAGCGACCTTACCGCTTTCGGATGTCCCGTCGGCGCATGCGCCGACGGACCGCGGGCGCATGCGCCCGCGGGGCCTGGCCGCATGCGGCCAGGCCTCCCTTTAATCCAGTTCGCCGGCCAGCTTGCCCCGCAGCCGCAGCACGGCCTTGGTGTGCAGCTGGGAGACCCGGGACTCGGTGACTCCCAGGACCTCGCCGATCTCGCGGAGCGTCAGGTTCTCGTAGTAGTAGAGCGCGACAA
>JBPYFQ010000061.1:0-16518 GCA_051985625.1 Solirubrobacteraceae bacterium | reverse complement strand
GCGGCCTCGGCGATGGAATCGATCGGCTGAAGGACGGCGTCCTGGGCGATCTCGAGGCTGCTCTTCATGTCTCTCCTCCGGGTCTGCTCAGTGGCTCACGGCTGCCGCGGCAAGCTCGGACACCAGTTTGTCCTCGTAGAACCGCTCCAGCGCAAAGGGTGCAATGAGATCGGGCTGGCGACCGGTGGCGACCAGCTCGGCCAATGTCTTGCCGACGATGGGGGCGGCCTTGAAGCCGTACGTCCCCCAGCCGGCCGAGACATGGTAATTGTCAACCTCGGTCTTGCCCAGGATGGGGCTGTAATCCGGGCTGAGATCGCAGAGGCCGGCCCAGCTGCGCAACAGCCGGGCCCGCTCCAGCTGGGGGAACAGCTCCAGCGCGTGGCGGCACACGTCCTGCAGGAAGTTGAGCGTCCCCTGCATCCGATACGTCGTCCACGGCTCGATCTCGGCCCCCATCAGGAATTCGCCTCGGTCGGTCTGCGAGATGTAGACGTGCATCTGCGAGGAGACGATGACGACGTCGAGCAGCGGCTTCATCGGCTCGGTCACGCAGGCCTGGAGGATGTGGGTGGTGATCGGCAGCGGGACCCCGGCCATGTCGGAGATCAGCGTGCTCCAGCCCGCCGTGCAGTTGAGCACCTGGCCGGCGTTGATCGTGCCGCGGTTCGTCTTGACCTTGGTGATCCGGCCGTTGGTCCGCTCCATCCCCAGCACCTCGGTGTTCTGGTGGATCTCGGCGCCCCCCTGATCGACGGAGCGGGCCAGGCCCCAGACGACGGCGTCGTGGCGGATGATCCCGCCCGGCGGGTGGTACAGCGCGCCCATGATCGGATACACGCTGTCCGGGTTGTCGACCTGCATGGCCGGCGCCAGTTGCTTGATCTCGTCCGGGTAGATGAGCCGGCTGTCGATCCCGTTGATGCGGTTGACCTCGGCCCGGTTGGCCATCACGAACATCGCCCGGTCGGAGTGGGCCAGCGTGAGATGGCCGCACTGGGAGAACAGCAGGTTGAAGTTCAGGTCCTGTGACAGCCCTTCGTACAGCTTGACGCTGGCGTCGTAGAAGCGGGCGCCCTCCGGCGTCTTGTAGTTGGAGCGCAGGATCGTGGTGTTGCGCCCTGAGGCGCCCGAGCCGATGTACCGCTTCTCCAGGATGGCCACGTTCGTGATTCCGTGATCGCGGAGGTAGTGCGCGGTGGCCAGCCCGTGGGAGCCGCCGCCGACGATGACCACGTCGTAGGAGCTCTTGAGCTCTGACTGGCGGCGCCACATCCGCCGCTTGCGGAAGATGTCAAGCACGGACGGCCTCCTCCGTACGCTCTGGCCCCGGCAACTCGCTCAGGGCATCGACGCCGATCGGCCGGCCGCCGAGATGCTCGGCGGCGTCGGCCACGACCGACCACATGTACTGAGCCGTCGCCCAGCCGAACAGAAACAGGTAGCGGTCCTCGGCCTCGCACACCAGGATCCCGGGCTGGCGGCCGACCGAGCCGGGGCGCAGCGCGCGGACCGGCGTGACCGCCGGCCGCAGGTCCAGCGCGCAGAAGCGCGCCAGTACCTCGCGGGCCTGCGGGCCGACCAGCGTGATCGCGGCGAAGTTGGTCGTCAGGTCGCACATCGACACTCTCTCGGCGCCGTCGCTCGCCTCGGTCAGCTGCGCGCGCAGCGCGTCGGTGGCGGCCGCGTCGGACACGACCAGCGCCCGCGTCGTCGTCAGCCGGCACCACCACGCCTCGCCGGCCCGGACGGCCTCGCCGAGCCTCAGCTCGGCGCCGCACTCGGCGGCGACGCGATCAAGCTGGTCCGGCGGGCCCTGGAGCTCAAGCTTGCCGAGATGGGAGACGTCGGCCCAGCCGGCGATGCGGCGCGCGCCGGCGGCCTCCGCCTCGGCGCCCACGCCGCCGTAATGGGTGGCGACGCTCCAGCCGTGGCGGACCTGCAGCTCAGCGCCGGCCGCGCGCGTCTGGCCCTCCATCGGCGAGTGCGCGACGGCCGCATCGGCGGCCTCGGCGCCGGCGGTCAGGAAATCGAGGTTCATGAGCGGAGCACCTCCCCATCCGGGTCGTAGAAGGGTTTGGTCTGGATCTCCGCGCTCAGCGTCCGTCCCTCGTCGGAGATGGTGATCTTGGCCCCGTCGCGGGCGAGCGCCTCCGGCACCCAGGCCATGCCGATCGTCCGGCCCAGGACCGGCGACCGGCGGGAGCTGGTCACCTGGCCGGCGGGCGTGCCGCTCTCGTCGACGACGACCGCGCCCTCGGTGGGCACGTGGCCGTTGGCCAGGCTGAACCCGACCAGCGCCGACGCCGGTGTCTGCTGCGAGTAGTGCTCCAGCGCCCACTTGCCGATGAAGTCCTGCTCCTTGTCGAGCTTCACGATCCACGGCATGGCGGCGCCGAACGGCGTCGACTCCGAGTCCGTGTCCTGGCCGATCAGGATGTGCATCTTCTGCAGGCGGAGGATCCGCTGGGGCTCGAGGCCGAACGGCCGCAGGCCGTAGGGCCGGCCGGCCTCCATCAGCGCGTCCCAGACGTGCTCGCCGTAGGCCGACGGGAAGTGGATCTCATAGCCCACCTCGCCGACGAAGCCGATGCGCAGGATCAGGCACTCCACGCCGGCCACGCGGCCCTGCTTGCCGTCCATGTAGCTAAACGCCTCGTTGGAGCAGTCCAGGTCGCACACGGCGCTCATGATCTCGCGCGCCTTGGGCCCGGCCAGGTTGACGGCGCTCAGCCCCTGGGTCACGTCGGTGATGTGGACGCGCTGGCCCCAGTCGGCCAGCCACCACGAGAACCACTCCTCGACCGCGCCGGCGCCGCTCGACGTGGTGGTCACGTAGAACGTCTCGTCGTCGATCCGGCAAATCGTGCCGTCGTCGACGATCCGGCCCGCGTCGGAGCTGATCACGCCGTAGCGGATCCGGCCCGGCTTGAGGTTGGAGAACCGGTTGGGGTACAGGCGGTCCAGGAACTCGCCGGCGTCGGGCCCGCGCACGATCAGCTTGCCGAGCGTGGAGACGTCGATCAGCCCGGCGGCCCGGTTGACGGCCAGGGCCTCGCCCTCGGGGTCCCCGTAGTCATAGGCGCGCCGCCAGTCACCGGCCCACTTGACGGTGGCGCCGAGCTTGCGATGGCGGTCGTGGATGGCCGAGCGCTTGGCCGGCTCCACCGGACGGCCGCCCAGGATCCCCATCGGCACCGACACCCACGGCGGGCGGGCGGTGGTGACGCCGACCTGCCCCAGGCTCTGCCCGGTCTCCTGGGCCATGAGCCGCACCGAGGGCAGCTGACACATGCGGCCCTGGCAGGGGCCCATGGTCACCGTCGTGTACCGCTTGGAGAGCTCGATCGAGTCATAGCCCTCCTCGATGCTCAGGTGGACGTCCTTGGTGGTGACGTCCTCACAGAAGCAGGCGAAGCACTTGCCTCGGCCCTCGCCGCTGACCGGCGGCGCCACCGCCACCTCGGCGGCCTCGGGCTGCGACAGGCGCTGCTCCAGCTCGGCCGCCCGGGCCCGCGACTCGTCGCTGCCGCGGCCGAGCGCGTGAGCTGCCCGCAGGCCGGCCAGCTCGCCGGATGCGGCGGCGGTCTCGTCGGATTCGGCGCCGGCCACCTCGCCGGCGGCGAACACGCCGTCGGGCAGCTGCGACACGGCGAAGTGCCCGCGCGTGGCGTCGTAGGCGCTCTGGGCGCCGGCCTGGAGCAGCAGCGAGCTGGCCGGGATGGCGCCGCCGGAGACGACGACGAGGTCGCAGTCGAACTGATGCTCGTCGCCGGGGTGGGTGGGATTGATAGGAGCAATGACGGCGGACTGGACGCCCTTGGATCCCTTGGCCTCGATCACCGTATGGCCGCTGAACACCGGGATGCCGGCCGCGCGCAGCTGCCGGCCGGCGTCGCTGTCGACGGGACGCAGGTCGGCCACGGCGACGATCTGGACGCCGGCGTCGCGCAGGGCGGAAGCGGCGTTCAGCCCGCGGTCGGAGGTGGTGGCGATGACCGCCCGCCGCCCGGGCGCGACCGCGTACAGCGCGGCCAGCCGGCGGGCGCCGCCGGACAGCATGACGCCGGGGAGGTCATTGCCGGCGAACACGAGCGGCTGCTCGATGGTGCCGGTGGCGAACACGTGGTGGCGGGCGCGGACCTGGTGGAGCGTGTCGCCCTGCCAGACCGGCACCAGCCCGTCGAAATAGCCGAGCGCCGAGCCGCCGGCCAGGATCTCCACCCCGGCGTCGCGGGCGCGCTGGACGAGCTCGCGGACACGCTCCGGCGACCCCTCCACCAGCTGCTGGCCGCCGGGCTCCGGGCCCTCGTCGGCCAGCACGACGTCGGCGCCGGCCCGGGCCGCGGCGGTCGCCGCCTCCAGGCCGGCGATCCCGCCGCCGGTGACGAGCACGTCGGCGTGGCGGCGCCGGTACTCGGTGCGCCACTCGCGCTCGGGCTGGGTCTTGCGCAGCTTGCCCAGCCCGGCCGCGTTGCGCAGCACCTTCTCGTACAGCGGCCACAGCCGGCGCGGCTTGATGAACGTCTTGTAGTAGAAGCCCGGTGGCATGAACGGGCCGCCGGCGATGTCGGTGGCCCGCATCGCGTCGAAGTCCAGCGATGGGAGCGCGTTGACGTGGGTGACCGTGATGCCCTCGCGGGCCGGCTCGGTGCAGGCGCGGGCACCCGGGGCGCCGTCGACGGCGCAGATGCAATTGGGGCACTGCCCGGCGACGCACATGAGGCCGCGCCGGCGGTGGTACTTGAAGCTGCGGCCGAACGTGCGCTGGCCGGCGGCGTAGAGCGCGGAGGCGATCGTGTCGCCCTCGTAGCCCTCCACCTTCTTGCCGTCGAAGGTGAACGTGATCTTCTTGGCGCGGGCGATGCGCTCGCCCGGCTGGGGGCCGATGCGGCTCACAGCAGGTCACCTCCGGTCTTGGTCGCGGTGCGGGCGGCCTCGCCGGTGGGGTCGGCGTCCGGCGCGTCGCCGGGCAGCGCGGTGAACATCACCCGGTTGTTCGTCGTGTCACGCTCGGCGATGAACCAGGCGCGGCAGCCGGAGCGGTGGAACCACCACTCACGCTGCACGCCGGCGACGTTGCGCCGGAAGTAGTTGTAGGCGTTGAGCTCGCGGAAGCTGGGGCGCTGCTTGGGCCGCGCCGACACCTCGCCGCCGAAGCCGAAGTCGGTCACCTCGCGCACCCCGCAGTTGGGGCACTCCAGGAGGAAGGACATGGCGGGGAAAGCTACGCCCGGGCGGCTGATCCTGTCCAATACTCTTTCCGGAACGATTGATTTGGAGGCTGAATCAGTGGAGCTGCGCCAACTTCGCTACTTCGTCGCCGTCGCCGAGGAGCTGCACTTCCGGCGGGCCGCGGCGCGCCTGCACATCTCCCAACCCCCGCTCAGCCAGCAGATCGCGGCGCTGGAGCACGAGCTCGGCGTCCGCCTGCTGGAGCGCACCCGCCGCCGGGTCGAGCTGACCCCGGCCGGCGAGGCGTTCCTGCGCGACGCGCGGGCCACCCTGGCCGAGCTCGATGTCGCCGTGTCCAGCGCCCGGGCGATCGACGCCGGCCTGGAGGGCGTCCTGCGCGTCGGCTTCGTCGGCTCGGCGCTCCTCTCGATCGTGCCGGCCACCGTCCAGCGGTTCCGCCGCACCCGCCCCGGCGCGGAGATCGAGCTGCGCGAGCGCTCCACGGTCGAGCAGCTACGCGCGGTCAGCACCGGGCTGGTCGACGTGGGGCTGGTGCGCCCGCCGATCGAAGCTGACGAGACCATGCACGTGGAGGTGGTCATGCGCGAGCACACCGTTGCTGCGCTGCCGCAGGGCCATCCGCTTGCCGAGCTGCGCCGGGTGCCACTGCGCCGGCTGGCCGCCGAGCCGCTCGTCCTGTTCCCCCGTCGCCAGGCGCCCGGCTACCACGATCTGCTCATCGGCCGCCTGGCCGCCACCGGCGTCACCCCCCACGTGGCCCAGTACGCCCCGGAGATGATGACGATCATCGGCCTCGTCGCCGCCGGCCTCGGCGTGTCGCCCGTGCCGGCGTCGGTCAGCCACCTGGCGATCGACGGCGTCACCTACCGGCCGTTGAGCGGCGCACCGGACACCGAGCTGGTGGCGGTGACGCGGGTCGGGGAGCATTCGCCGCTCGTCGCGGCGTTCCTGGCCGAGGCCCGGACAGGTGTCTGAACTTGGACGATCGCCTTGGCCGGCGCGCCGCGCCATGTCTAAGCTCCCGCGATGACCGAGATACCCCCTCCGCTCAATCCCCCCCACCGGCTGCTCTGCGGCCCCGGCCCCTGCAATGTCTCGCCGGCGGCGCTGGCCGCCATGCAGCGCCCGATGCTGGGCCACATGGACCCCGACCTCCTCGACATCCTGGAGCAGGTCGTTGCGCTGCAACGCATCGCCTACCGGGCCTCCGGCGGTTTGGTGCTGCCGCTGCAGGCGACCGGCACCTCCGGCATGGAGGCCGGCCTGGCCCACCTCCTGGAGCCGGGCGAGGTGGCGATCGTCGGCGTCAACGGCTTCTTCGGCCGGCGCGTCGTGGAGATCGCCCGCCGCCTCGGGGCCGAGGTCGTGCCCGTGGAGGCCGACTGGGGCGAGCACGTCCCCAACGACCGCCTCCTGTCCGCACTGGAGGAGCATCCGGACGCGCGCCTGGTGTGCGTCGTCCACGCCGAGACGTCGACCGGCGTGCAGCACCCGCTGGCCGAGCTCGGCGCGGCGCTGCGCGACCGCGACGTCCTGCTCATGGCCGACTGCGTGACCTCGCTGGGCGGGATCGAGCTCGATTTCGACGGCTGGGGCATCGACTACGCCTACTCGTGCACCCAGAAGTGCATCGGGGCTCCGCCCGGGATGTCCCCGATCGCCGTGTCCGACCGGGCGCTGGAGCGCATCGCCGCGCGCACCCATCCGGTCTCCTACTCGCTGGACTTCAACCTCCTGCGCGACTACTGGATCAAGCGCCCGCTCGTCTACCACCACACCGCGCCGATCCTCCACATCTACGCGCTCCACGAAGCCCTGCGCGAGGTGGCGGTGGAGGGCCTGCCCGGACGCTGGGACCGCCACATGGACGCTGGCCGCTATCTGCAGGAGCAGGTGCGCGCCCGCGGCCTCGACCTGCTGGCCGAGCCCGACCACCAGCTGCCCCAGCTGACCGCCATCCGCGTCCCCGAGGGGGTCGACGGCAAGGGCGTGCAGATGCGCATGCTGCGCGACCACGACATCGAGATCGGCGGCGGCCTCGGCCCGGCCGCGCCGGACATGTGGCGCCTCGGCCTGATGGGTCACAACGCCCGGCGCGACACGGCCGACCGGCTGCTGGCCGCCCTCGACGAGGTGCTGGCAGACGAGCCGGCGATGGCCCGATCGGCCTGACCCCGCTTCGCCTCAGCGGCGATTGAGTACCGGCCCCCGCCCGCGCGGGGGTCAGTACTCGTTCTTGAGCACGAAGTAGGAGCCGCGGATGGTCCCGGCCAGCCGCGACTTCTGCCTGGCGAACTTGAACCGCGAGGCGAGCTCCTCGGGGATCTCCATCCCGTCGGACAGCTTGAACCCGACCGCTCGCTTCTTGGGGTCGTCGATGGTGTACATCACGTTGATCGACAGGCCGCTCTCGTAGAAGACGTAGGCCATCCGGATGTTCTCGACCTGGAAGGCGGTGGCCTCCAGGGGCGGGGAGGCGATGACGATGTCGCGCTCCTCCTTGAGGATCCGGTTCACGTAGTCGACCGTCTCCTGGGCGTCGCCGGCAGGCTCCACCGTGAACACGTGGTCGTACTTGTTCTTGAAGTAGCGGGCCTCGTTGGCCCGGAGGCCGGCCAGCGCGTCCGCCACCGGAGACGACTCCAGACCGACGGTCGAGACGGTGGTGAAATCCACGACGTAGGACATGATGCGCTCCTGACCTGACTACACCGCGGCGCGAGCGGCCTGGGCCTGCGCCGCGGCGAACGTGTTGCCGAGCAGCATGGCGATCGTCATCGGGCCCACGCCGCCCGGCACCGGCGTGATGAGCCCGGCGACCTCGACGGCCGATTCGAAGTCGACGTCGCCGACGAGGCCGTCGTCGGTGCGGTTGATGCCGACGTCGATGACGGTCGCGCCCGGCTTGATCCAGTCGCCTTGGATCATCTTCGGCCGGCCGACGGCGCCGATCACGATGTCGGCCCGGCGACATACCTCGGGCAGGTCACGCGTGCGGGAGTGACACACCGTGACCGTCGCGTTCTCGGCCAGCAGCAGCGCGGCCACCGGCTTGCCGACCAGATCCGATCGCCCGACCACGACCGCCTCGGCGCCCTCCAGCGCCACGTCGTGGCGGCGCAGCAACTCGATGCAGCCGGCCGGCGTGCATGGGCGCAGGCCGGGCAGCCCCTTGGCGAGCAGGCCGGCCGACACCGGGGTGAGCCCGTCGACGTCCTTGGCCGCGTCGATCAGCGTCGTCAGGCGCGAACCGTCGATGTGGTCCGGCGTGGGCAGCTGGAGCAGGATCCCGGAGACGCGCTCGTCGGCGTTGAGTTCCTGAAGGAGCGCCACCACCTCGTCCTCGGAGGTGTCGGCGGCCAGATCGTGGCGGAACCCCTCGATGCCGACCTCGTCGCAGGCCCGCTGCTTGCCGCCGACGTAGACGGCCGAGGCCGGGTCGTCGCCCACGAGCACCGTGGCCAGTCCGGGTCGTCGCATGCCCTCGGCCACCCAGGCCTCTATCGCTTCTCGCACCTCCGTGCGAACCTGTTGGGCGATGGCCTTGCCGTCAATCAATGTTGCGCTCATCGAACCAATTCGTACATCATCGGGACCGTGTCGGTCAACCGCACCTTAAACGGCCGCGCCGCCGAATGCGTTGAGCTGATCCGCGTCGCGTTGCCGTGCCGCCTGAGTCCGGCCCAGGTCCTGCAGGCGCTGGCCGGCGAGCCGCTGCCGTTCGCACTCGTCGGCACGTGGGCCGGCGGCGGCGCGATCGTCGGCTCGGACCCCCTGCGCGTGGCGGGCGAGGACGAAGACCCGTTCGCCGTCCTGGACGACCTCCCGGCGGTCGACCCCGCCGCAGTCGTCCCGGTAGCCCCAACCGCCCTCCCCCACGTAGCCCCAACCGCCTTTCCCCACGTAGCCCCAACCGCCCTTCCCCCGGTAGCCCCAACCGCCCTCCACTCGGAGGCGGTCGGCGGCGGCTGGTTCGGCTGGCTCGGGTACCGCCTGGCCGCCCGGGTCGAGCGCATCCCGCTCGTCGCCGCCCGCCCGGTCCCGCTGCCCGACTTCCACCTCGCCTATTACGACAACGTGCTCCGCCTCGACGCAGGCGGGACCTGGTGGTTCGAGGCGCTGGCCGGCGACGCGCGGCGCGCCGACCTGGAGCGCCGCCTGGCCCGGCTGCGCGCGCTGTTGGCCCAGGCCCCGGCCCCGCCGTCGCTGGATTCGGCGCCGCCGCCGCTCCGGCTGACCGCCGACCACGCTGCGCACCATCTCGATGCGGTGGCGCAGACGCGCACCCGGATCGCCGCCGGCGAGATCTTCCAGGCGAACATCTGCCTGCGTCTGGACGCCGCGTGCACCGACTCGCCGGCCGCGCTGCTCAGCCGCGCCCTGGACCACGTCTCCCCTCCCTATGCGGCCGCCTTCACCACCCCACGGGGCGGGATCGTGTCCCTGTCGCCGGAGCTGTTCCTGCGCCGGCAGGGGCGCGATGTCGTCACCGGTCCCATCAAGGGGACGGTGGCCCGCGACGAGAACCGGGTGATCGCCGCCCGGGCGCTCGAGCGGCTGCGCGGCTCCGAGAAGGACGCCGCCGAGCACGTGATGATCGTCGACCTGATGCGCAACGACATCGGCCGGGTGTGCGAGTACGGATCGGTCGTCGCCCCCCGGAGGCCGGAGGCCGAAGCCCACCCGGGCCTGTGGCACCTCGTCTCCCGCGTCCGCGGCCGGCTGCGGGCCGGGGTCGGCGACGCGGACCTGCTGCGCGCCACGTTCCCGCCGGGCTCGGTGACCGGGGCGCCCAAGGTGCAATCGCTCAAGGTCATCGCCGACCTCGAGCCGACCGGGCGCGAGGTCTACACCGGAGCGGTCGGCCTCGCCAGCCCGGTGGCCGGCCTCGAGCTCAACGTCGTCATCCGCACGCTGGAACTGGGCGACGGCCAGGTCTGGCTGGGCGCCGGGGGCGGGATCGTCGCCGACTCCGAGCCGCGGACCGAACTGGAGGAGGCGCTGGCCAAGGCCCGCCCCATCGCCGCCGCCGTGGGCCGCTCGGTGGTGGTTGACCCGGCCCGCCCCCATCATGTCCCCCGGGCGGCCTGACCCGGCCCGCCGCACCGCGCCCCCAGGGCGGCCTGACCCGGCCCAGGGCGTCTTCACGACGCTGCTGGTGCGCGACCGACGCGTGCCCATGCTCGACGCCCATCTGACCCGGCTGGAGCGCTCGGTCCAGTCCCTGTACGGGGCCTCGCTCCCACCGGACACGGCCGCCCGGGTGACCGAGCAGGCGACGGCCGACGCGGGCGACCGGCGGGCGCGCGTCGACGCCGTCCCCCGGGACGGCGGCCTCGACGTGAGCATCACGGTGTCGGACGTCCCGGGCCGGATGACGGTGAGGCTCCGCCCGCTCGTGGTGCCCGGCGGTCTCGGCACCCACAAGTGGCGGGACCGCAGCCTGGTGGAGGGCGACGGGGCGACGCCGCTCATCGTCGACGCCGACGGGAGCGTCCTGGAGGCGGCCTGGGCCAACGTCTGGATGCTGGACGGCGACACCCTGACCACGCCGCCGCTCGACGGCCGGCTGCTGCCCGGCATCACCCGCGCCCGGCTGCTGGCGCTCGCCCCCGGCCTCGGCCTGCATGTCCGGGAAGAGCCGATCTCGCTCCGGGCGGCCGCCGCGGCCGGGACGCTGTTTCTGACCTCGTCGCTCCGGCGCGCCGTGCCCGCGGTCCTGGCCGGCAGCCCCGCTCCGGAGCGGCGCGACGCGGTCGACCGGATAGCCGCGGCGCTCTGACCGGCACTCCGCGCGCCGGCTGCCTAGAGTCTCCGCCTCGCCCATGCTCATCCGCGACGCCGACCCCCAGCGCGACTGCGCCGCCTGTGCCGCCATCTATGCCCCCTCGGTGCGCGACGGCGTCGCCTCGCTGGAGGAGCGGGCCCCGGACCCGCGTGAGTTCGCCGACCGGATCCGGATCATCCAGCGCACCCACCCGTGGCTCGTCGCCGAGATCGATGCTGTGGTGGTCGGCTATGCGTACGCGTCCCGCCACCGGGAGCGCGCGTCCTACCGCTGGGCGGCTGACGTGACCGTCTACATCTCCGACGCCCACCAGCGTCGCGGGATCGGTCGCGCCCTGTACGACACGCTGCTGGACCTCGTGGCCCGCCAGGGCATCTATGAGGCCTGCGCCGGGATCACCCTCCCCAACGACGCCAGCGTCGGCCTGCATGAGTCGCTCGGGTTCGAGCCGGTCGGCGTCTACCGGAACATCGCCTACAAGTTCGGCGCGTGGCGGAGCGTCGGCTGGTGGCAGAAGACGCTGCGCGAGCGCCCGGGCGACGAGTCCCCCGCCGAGGTGGGCCCGCCGGTCCGCCTGGACGGGCGTCCCGGCTGACGCCTCACGTCAGCCGTCAGCCGTCGGCCGCCGGCAACTCGAGCGTGAACGTCGATCCGTCGACGCTCACCGTGCCACCGTGGCGCTCGGCGATCGCGGCCACGATCGCCAGTCCCAACCCGGAGCCTGGCCGGCCGGCCGCGTCGGCACCCCGCCAGAAGCGCTCGAACAGCCGATCGTGCTGGGCCGGGTCCGGTCCTGGCCCCTCGTCGGCGACCGACACGCGCGCCACCCCGTCGGCGCGGATCAGCGAGACGGCCACCCCGCCGCCCGGCGGCCCGTGCACCAGGCCGTTCTCGATCAGGTTGCCCAGCGCCCTGCGCAGCGAGTCCGCGTCGCCCCGCACGGTCACGGGGTCGGCGCGATCCAGGTGCACACGGCCGGTCGCCTGCCCGGCGACGACCGACGCGAGCAGCTCGTTCACGGCCACCGCCCCGCCCGAGGGCGGGGCGGCGCCGGCCCGCTCCAGGGCCAGCAGCGAGTCGACCAGCCGCGCCAGCCGCTCGGCATCCTGGCGCAGGTCGGCCAGCACCTCGGCGTCGGCGCCGTGACGGGTCGCGTACTCGACGTTGCCCAGGAGCGCGGTGACCGGCGTGCGCAGCTCATGCGAGGCGTCGGCTAGGAACCGCCGCTCGCTGGCCTGGGCCTCCTCCAGGGCGCCCAGCATCCGGTTGAGCACGCCGGTCAGCTGCCCGATCTCGTCCGGCGCGGCCGGCTCCGGCAGCCGTCGCGACGGGTCGGGCGTCCGCTCTATCTCGCCCGCCGCGTCGGCCAGCGAGCGCAGCGGGCGCAGACCGCGCCGGGTTAGCAGCGCCGCGGCCAGCGTGGCCACCAGCACCACGGCGGCCCCGCTGAGCGCCACCAGCACGCCGAGCTGGCCGGTGGTCCGGGCGATGTCGGAGGTGTCGGAGGCGACCAGCACCGCCCCGCCGGCCGCCGGCCCCCCGGCGTCGGCGATCGGCGCGGCGTACAGCCGCATCGGCCGTCCGTTGAGTTCGATCGACTGCGCCCCCGTCCGTCCGTCCACCACCGCGGCCCGCGCCAACGCGCCCTCGGGCAAAAGCTCGGCTCCGAGATTGAGCGAGCGGGCCACGATCCGCTCATGGGCGTCGAGCACCTCCACCGAGATCTGGCGTCCGGAGATGGGGCTCTCCAGCGCGCCCGGATTGGACAGCACGCCGGGCGCGGACACCGCCAATTGCGCCACTTCCTGGGCTCGTTCGCGCAGCGCGGCGTCGAGCGAGGAGCGCAACTGACGGTCGACCAGCGCGACGGTCACGATGGCGAACACCACGACCGCGGCCAGGATCGAGACGGCTGCGGCGGCCACCAGGCGCGTCCGCAATGCGCGTGGACGCAGCCGTTCCAGCCATCCGAATCGGCCAGTTCTCATACTTGCTTTTCCGGCGGGATACCGCACACTTGCCCCAAAAGTCTGCGCAGAAGCGACACGGAGGTACGCAATTGCGCCACGAGACGGAGGGGGCTGGCAAGCCGGCGCGGGTCTTGCTGGTTGAACATGATCCGCGCGCTGCCCTGCTCATCGGTGAGATGCTGCGCGCGGTCTGGACGACCGGCCTGGTGCTGACCCAGGCCGCCAGCCTGGCCGATGCCACCCAAGAGCTGCTCGATCATGGCGCCACGTGCGTCGTGCTCGGTCTGGCCGCCGAGCCGGCGCCGCTCGACGCCCTGGGTCAGTTGACCGCCGCGGTCCCCCATATCCCCATCATCGTCCTCGCCGACCGCGCCGACGACGACTTCGGCGTCGAGGCCGTCCGGGCCGGCGCCCAGGACGTCCTGCTCCGGACGGAGCTGACGTCCTCCGCGCTGGGCCGCAGCGTGCGCCACGCCATCGAGCGCAAGCGGGCCGAGACGGCGCTGGCCCGCCGCGCCCTGCACGACCCGCTGACCTCGCTGCCCAACCGGGCCCTGTTCCTCGACCGGCTCCGGGTGGCGCTTGACCGGTCGCGGCGTACCGGGACGGCGGTGGTCGTGATGTTCCTCGACGTGGACGGCTTCAAGCAGATCAACGATTCGCTCGGCCACTCGGCCGGCGATCTCGTCCTGACCGTCCTGGGCGACCGCTTCGGCCGGCTCCTGCGGCCGATGGACACCGTGGCCCGGTTCGGCGGCGACGAGTTCGTGTTCCTGTTCGAGGGTCTGGAGAGCGAGCACGAGGCGGCGCTGCTGGCCGAGCGGATCGCGGCGTCGGCGCAGCTGCCGCTGGCCTTCGCCGACGAGCCGATCGCGATCTCGGTCAGCATCGGCGTCAGCATCATCACCGATCCGGAGACCCGGCTGGAGGACGCGGTGCGCGACGCCGACAGCGCCATGTACCGGGCCAAGCAGCTCGGCGGCGCCCGGTTCGAGCTGGCCGACGTGGCCGGTGGCGCCGACCGGCCGACCGGCGAGGACGACCTGGAGTCGGCGCTGCGCCAGGCGCTGGCCCGATCCGAGCTGCGGGTCCATTACCAGCCGCGGGTCTCGCTGGACGGCGACACCGGGCTGGTCGGGTTCGAGGCGCTCGTCCGCTGGGAGCACCCCGAGCACGGGCTGATGGAGCCGGTCGAGTTCATCGGCGTCGCCGAGCGCACCGGGCTCATCGCCCAGATCGGCGACTGGGTGGTCGAGCAGGCGCTGGACCAGGTCGAGCGCTGGCGCCGGTCCCGGCCGGAGGTGACGATCTCGGTCAACCTGTCCGGGTGCCAGCTCCAGGACGCCGCGCTGCGCGACCGGCTCATGCGGACGATGCGCCGGGGCGGGCATGACCCCAGCGTGCTCTGCCTGGAGGTCTCCGCCGAGGATCTGGCCGCCGATCCGGAGAGCGCCTCGCGCCAGCTGGCCGCCCTGAACGAGATCGGCGTCACCCTGGCCGTCGACGATTTCGGCGCCGACGAGCAGACGCTGGCCGACCTGCAGCAGATGCCCGTCCACATCCTCAAGATCGATCAGGCCCTCGTCGAGCGCCTGGGCGAGACGCCGGACGACGGGACCGCCGTCGGCGCCGCCGTCGAGCTGGGCCACCGGCTTGGCCTGTACGTCGTCGCCGAGGGGGTGGAGACCGACGAGCAGCTGGCCGTCCTTCGCGAGCTCGGCTGCGACGGCGCCCAGGGCTACCTGTTCAGCCGGCCGATGCCCCAGGAGCGAGTGTTCAGCCTCCTCGCCGCCCGCTGACACGGCCCGCGCCCACCTGGGTGGGCACACCGCGGCGCGGGGCCACGTGGCCGGGCACACCGCGGCGCGCGGCCACCCGGGTCGCCACGGGGTCACGCCCGGAGCACGAACCCGGTGCCCCGCAGGGTCCGGATGAGCGGCGGATCCCCCAGCTTGCGGCGCAGGCGGGTGACGTAGCGGTCGACGACGTTGGGCTCGGCCGCCCCGGACCAGATCTCGGCCAGCGCCCGGTCGCGGCTGACGACCCGGCCCGCCTCCCGCAGCAGCAGCTCCAGCAGCGCGGTCTCCCGGCCGGTGAGCTCCAGCTGGCGCCCGCGGCGCCGGGCCACCCGCGCCGCCGTGTCCAGCGTCAGGTCGGCGTAGGCGAGCACCGGCTCCGGCGTCTTGCCCCGCCGGGTGAGCGCCCGCAGACGGGCGACGAGCTCCTGCACGGCGAACGGCTTGACCAGGTAGTCGTCGGCCCCGGCCTCCAGCCCGGCCACGCGGTCGGCCACCGCGTCCCGCGCGGTCAGCATGAGGATCGGCGTGGCCAGCCCCTTGCCGCGCAGCCGGCGGCAGACCGACAGCCCGTCGAGCGCGGGCATGGCGACGTCGAGCACGATGACGTCGGGCGCCACCCGCTCGGCGGCGGCCAGGGCGGCGCCGCCGTCGCCGGCCACGGTGACCTCGAACCCCTCGGCGGTCAGCGAGCGCGACAGCATCCGCTGCAACGGCGGATCGTCGTCGACGACCAGCACGCGCTCGGGGTCGACCTCGGCCATCTGCCCGGCGGGACGAGCTCTCAGCCGCCGGCGACGTCGCGCCGGATGAAGATCAGGAACGCGGCGATCAGGGACGGGACCGCGTACAGCGCGCACACCCACACGGCCTGGACGATCGGCGTCCAGTCGATCGGCGTGCGCAGCAACCCCTGCCAGGCGTTGAACTGCGTGCTGAGCAGGTAGGGCTGGACCCCGCTCAGGCCCGGCAGGATGCCGATCAGCTGGATGAGCAGCGACACCATCAGCGTGCCCACGACGGCGGCGGCGCTGTTGCGGGTCAGCGTCGACAGCAGCAGGCCGATGCAGACGATCGCGGCGATGGGGATCAGGTAGATGACCAGCGCCACGTATACGAGCTCCAGCGCCTTGGGCGCCGAGACGATCGTGCCCGACAGGCTCTGCAGCGAGTTGAACCCGGATTCGAGGCTGCCGGCGATGACCGCGACGGTCCCGCACAGCAGGATGGCGATCACCGCGTACGTGCTGGCGGCCAGCGTCTTGCCCACGAACAGCTGCCAGCGCTCCAGCGACCGGGTCAAGATCGTCTTGAGCGTGCCGTTGTGGTCCTCGGAGGCGAAGATGTCGCCGGCCACCAACGCGGTGATCAGCGGGAACATCCACACCGCGCCGAACAGCAGGATGACCAGCGGCACGGCCAGCCCGCTGCGGGTCAGGTAGCTGGAGAACGCGAAGTCGCCGCCGCGGTCGTGATGGTGCTGGAGCCGAATCGCGACCACGAACAGGATCGGCACGAGGATCGCCGCGCCGAGCCCGAGGTAGGTCCGCTTTTGGAAGCGCAGCTTGAACAGCTCCCAGCGGTAGACGGTGGCCACGCCGGGCATCAGTGGGCCGCCTCCGCGGGCTCGGCCGGGCGGGGAGCGGCATCGGGGATCCCGTCGCCCTCGGTGAGCGAGAAGAACAGGTCCTCCAGCGTGACCGTCTGGGGCGCCATCGCCCGGATCAGCGCCCCGGACTCGATGAGCGCCTGGGACAGGGCGGCGGCT
>JBPYFQ010000060.1:0-13026 GCA_051985625.1 Solirubrobacteraceae bacterium | reverse complement strand
GGGGAGTTTCACCTGCATAGGGGGGTGAAAGTCCCCAAAGCCCCTGGCTCGATGCCGCCTGTCGCGCCCCCGGCGTGCCAAATAGCCTTGATCGAAGGCAAAACAGGCTCGAAACCGGCCTTCCCGTTATCACTTTTTGCTAAAGCGACCTGTGGATGGTCCACGGACGGCCGCACGCGCTGCGGGCCCAGCCCAACTCCCCTTCATTGCCCGCCGTTTTCCGGCCCGGAGCCAACCTTCACCCAGCGCTCACCCGCCGCGGGAAATCGCGCGGGCTACTGCGACCCTCGCTTGCGCAGCCACTCCGAGATCTGCTGGCTGACATCGCCCATCTGGTTGCCGAGCGTGGTGACGTTGTCGCCGAGCTCGCGGAAGATCTGGCGGAAGCGCTCGGCGTAGAACTCCATGGCGTCCGAGGCCTCCTGGCGCACGTTGGTGGGGTCGCCCCGGCGGCGGTACTCGCCGCGGACGATGCGGTCGTACTCGCCGCTCTGGACCCAGCGCATCACCTCGGAGACGCGGCGGACGGCGTAGGCGTGGGTGGCGTTGATCTCGTTGAAGAAGCGGCGGACGCGGTCGTGGGAGTCCTCCCAGTTCTCGTACTCCATGGCCTGGGCCATGAACGCGTCGAGGTCGAGCCGGTCGGCCGGCAGGCCGCTGCCCAGCACCATGAGGGTGCGGCACACGATCCGCGGGTCGCGGACGGCCAGCACCGCCGCGCGGTCGCAGCTGAGCTCGGCCGCCCGGCTCCACTCGAGCAGCACGGCGCGGACAGCGCGGATCGGCAACCCGATCAGGGGCAGGCTGCCGGCGGTGGCGCTCAGCAGGATGTTGAGCGCGGTGATGTACATCACGTGGTCGGACAGGATGTGGCCCATCTCGTGGGCGATGACCGTGCGCTGCTCGCCCGCGGTCAGCTTCTCCAGCAGGTCGGAGCCGAGCACGATCATCGGCGCCTGCGAGCCGATCGTCACCGCGTTCCAGAGCACCGAGGCGGAGACGTAGACGTCGTACTCGCTGGGCATGTCCAGGATGCGCCGGACGCCCTCGTAGGACGCCCACACCTCGGGGAGCTGGCGCTCTGAGACCTTGACCGAGTTGCCCAGGTAGGACTGGCGCAGCGCCCGCTCGTAGCTGAACTCCACCAGCTTGCGCACGACCGTGTCGAGCATCGGCACGGCCTTGAGCGCCGCGGTGGCGGCCCGGTCGGCCGGATGCTCGTACGCCTTGGAGGAGATCTCCGGATACGGCTCGATGGCTTCAGGCAGGCTCTCGGTCATCCCGCGGGCAAGCCTACCGTGAGCGGGCCGGGCGGAAAGGGCATACTCGGCCCATGTTCGTCTTCACGGCCGCTGTCGTCGGGGCCGGCACGATGGGGGGCGAGATCGCCCAGGCGATCGCCGCCGCCGAGATCCCGGTGGTGCTCAAGGACGTCGACCAGGCGTTGGTGGACCAGGGGCTGGCCCGGGCGCGGTCGGTCTGGCAGCGACAGGTCGATGTCGGCCGCCTCGATGCCGCCGGCCTGGAGCACAAGCTGGCGCTCATCTCGGGCACCACCGGCTACGACGCGTTCGGCGACGTGGACTTCGTGGTCGAGGCCGTGCCCGAGCGGATGACGGTCAAGCAGGCCGTCTTCTCCGAGTTGGATGAGGTGACCCCCGGCCACGCCATCCTGGCCTCCAACACCTCGTCGCTGTCGATCACCGAGATCGGCGAGGCCACCGGCCGGCCCGAGAAGGTGGTCGGCTTCCATTTCTTCTATCCGGCGTCGGTGATGCGGCTGATCGAGGTTGTCGAGGGGGAGGACACCGCGCCGGAGACCGCCCAGGCGGCGATGAACTTCGCCCAGGCGATCCGCAAGGTTCCGATCCGGTGCGGCGAGGCTCCCGGCTTCGTCGTCAACCGGATCCTCAACTCGGCCGTGTCCGAACTGTGGCGGGCTCAGGAGGAGACCGGCCTCGAGGTCGCCGAGGTGGACCGGATCGTGGCCGAGTCCAAGGCCGCCCCGATGGGCCCGTTCCAGCTGACCGACCGCCTGGGGCTCGACACGGTCCTGCACGTCGCCGAGTACCTGCGCGAGTCGCTCGGCGAGCGGTTCTACGTCCACTCGGGGCTGCGGGAGTTGGTGCGGTCCGGCGACCTTGGCGTCAAGACCGGGAAGGGCTTCTTTGAGCACGGCAGCTGAGCAGCAGGCGGCGGCGCTGGTCGAGCGGTTCACGCTGAAGGCGTTCGTCGAGGCCTGCCTCGTCCTGGAGGAGGGCGTCGCCGCCGCCCGGGACATCGACCTGGGGATGACTGCCGGTGCCGGGATCGTCCCGCCGCCGCTGGCGCGGGCTGACCGGATGGGGCTCGATGTGCTCCTGGAGCGTCTGGAGCGGGCCGAGCGGGAGTGGGGGCCGGATTTCGAGCCACCGGCGATCCTCCGCCGGCTCGTCTCCCAGGGGCGCCTGGGCGCGAGCAGCGGGCAGGGCTTCTTCCCGTATCCGCGCCCTGACGCGGGCTGGGAGGACCAGCCGGCCAAGCTGGAGACCAGGGGCGACGTCGCGATCGCCTGGCTGGACCGGCCCCCGGCCAACTCGCTCTCGCCGGAGATGATCGAGACGCTCGAACGGCTGTGGGACGAGGTCGCCGGCCGCGTCCGCGTCGTGATCTTCGCCTCGGCGAACCCGATGCTGTTCTGCGCCGGGGCCGACATCAAGGCATTCCAGGCGATGGACTCCACGGGCGCCCGCGACCTGGTCGACGCCACCCACGCGCTGGCTCGCGCCATGGAGACCTCCGACGTGGTCACGCTGGCGGCCGTCAACGGCGCGGCGCTGGGCGGCGGCTGTGAGCTGACCATGGCGTGCGATCTGCGCATCGCCGCCGACTCGGCCAGCTTCGGGCAGCCCGAGATCAACCTGGGCATCATCCCCGGCTTCGGCGGCACTCAGCGGCTGCCCCGCCTCGTCGGGGAGGCCAAGGCGCTGGAGCTCAACCTGACCGGCGAGCCGATCGGCGCCGCCGAGGCCCTCGAGCACGGGCTGGTCAACCAGGTCGTGGCCGATCACGAACTGCTCGACACCGCGCTGTTGTGGGCGCGCAAGCTGGCCGGCCAGGCGCCGCTGTCGGTGGGCCAGATCAAGCGGGTGTCAGCGCGAGCCGACATCGACGAGGGGATCGAGGCCGAGAAGGCCGCGTTCGTGGAGGCGTTCGAATCGGCGGATGCGCGGGAGGGGATCACCGCGTTCCTGAAGAAGCGACCCGCGCGGTGGACCGGCCGGTGATCGCCGCGGCGACCGAGGTCGCGGACCTCATCCGCGGGGCGGACTCCGTCGTCGCGCTGACCGGAGCCGGCATCTCGGTCCCGTCGGGGATTCCCGACTTCCGCTCGCCGAGGACGGGCCTGTGGGCGAACGTCGACCCGATGGAGGTCGCCCACATCGACGTGTTTCGCCGGGACCCGGAGCGGTTCTGGCAGTTCTACGGCGACCGGTTTCAGACGCTCGAGCACAAGCAGCCCAACCGGGCGCACGCGGCGCTCGCCACCCTGGAGGGGGCCGGCCTGCTCGACGCGGTCATCACCCAGAACATCGATCGCCTCCACGCGCGGGCCGGCACACGTGAGCTCGTCGAGGTGCACGGCACGATCGACCACGCATCCTGCCTGGCGTGCGGCGCCCGTTACCCGCTGGCCGATGTTCGGGCCCGGCAGCGGAGCGACGGGGCCGGGATCCCCCGCTGCGATTGCGCCGAGCCGCTCAAGCCCGACGTGGTGCTGTTCGGCGAGTACCTCCCGGCCGAGGCGCTTGCCCACGCCGAGCGCCTGGCGGAAGGCGCGGATCTGCTGCTGTGCATCGGCTCCTCGCTGGAGGTCTATCCGGTGGCCCAGCTGCCGAAGATCACGCTCCAATCCGGCGGGCGGATCGTGATCATCACCCAGGGGCGCACGCCGGTGGACCGCAGTGCCACGGTTCGGCTCGACGGCGACGTCGAGGCCGAGCTGGAGGCGATCGTCGAGGCCCTGGGCCTGGCCTAGGGCCTCATCGGCCGGCTGCCGCGTGGGCGCGCAGCGCGGCCTCGATCCGCGCCACTGTGGCCGCGACCGCCTCCAGCTCATCGTCGGACAGCGGGCCGGCCAGCGCCGCCTGGGCGGCCGCGGCCACCGCGTCGCGCCGGTCGCGCAGCTCGGCCAGGCGATCGCCCAGCTCGGCCGCGTGCGGGCCGGCGCCCAGCTCGGCCAGGGTGGCATCGAGCGCGACGAGCAGCTGGAGCGCCGCCTCCCGCGGGCGCCCGTGATCCAGGTCGAGGCGGGCGCGCAGCGTCAGCTCCTCGCCGGCCAGCGGCGCCGTGCGTCCGCCGAGCATGGCCGCCACGCGCGCCTGGGGCTCGAGCAGGCGCCGCGCCGCCCGGCGGCCGCGTCCGCCCGGGCCGAGGTGGGGGAGCTCCCGGGCCGCCGTCCACACCCCGTCCGCCACCTCCTCGCCGGCGCCGAAGCCCACCCGCGCCACCAGCGCCTGGGCGCGCCCCGCCGGCGGTAGGTACGGATCAGCGGTGGCCAGGCGGAACGCGTGCAGGGCCCGGTTGAGCAGCGCCAGGCCCGCCGCGAGCTCGTCCTCGCCGGCGGCGTCCAGCCACGCCCGGGCGGCCGCCTCACCGGCCAGCGGTTCCCCGACGTCGATGATTGTGGCCCGGGTGGTGGCCACCGGCGCCGGCGGCGGCCCGGGCTCGGCGTCGCGGCGGCGCCGCGAGGCGAGACGCCGGCGCTCGGGGGCGCCCAGGGTGGCGAGCACCACCACGTGGCTCGGCGGCCCGTCCGCGTCGCCGGGCGCCCGGACGAGGTAGCGGCCGTCGGCCTGCCCCAGCTGCCACGGGAACTCGACCTGGACGAACGAGAACAGGTCGGTCACAGCCTGATGTGGGGCCTCAGCCGGTGTTCTTGGTCCGGATCGCGTACTTGCTGGGCGCGATCGGGACGACCGGCTCCGGGATCTGGCCGATGCGGTTGATCAGCTGGATCCACTGGCCCGGCTGGAGGATGCTCTTGAGCTGCTTGGTCAGCTTCTTGTTCGCCCCGAACTCGGGCGTGAACGTGATCTGGAGGCGATTCTTGTGGTCGGGCAGCGCCAGCGTGCCGCTCTGGTCCTTGTAGGACATGTCGCTGATGATCTGATCCGGGCGCATCGAACCCTGCAGGGTGAGCAGGCGGCGGATTGCGATGTCGGTGATCGAACCCGGGCCCTGATGGCCGAGGATCGGGATGCCGTTGATCTTCGAGATGTCCACGCTGGATCCGGTCGCGCCGGCCGCGTCGGTACCGGTGGAGCCGCCGGAAGTGTGGCCGCACTCTAGGCCGGAGACGTACGGGTCCAGGCCGGAGGCCGACAGGAACTCGATCGTCGCCAGCACCCGGCGGTCGATGAGCCCGGCCTCGATGTCCCGCCGGCCGCAGGCGTAGACCTGGACGTGTGGGTCGTTGAGGACCAGGGTCGTCAGCTGCTGCTTGGACATGAGCAGCACCTGGCCGATCGTGGGGTTCTTCGCGCCCGGGCCGAAGAACGGGTCGATGTTGTCGGCTCGGTAGACCGCCGTGGCCTCCAGCAGCTTCCACCCGTCGAGGATCGGCTTGGGGTCGATGTACGGCGCGTTCTTCCCGGCCGGCTGGACCATGAAGTACAGGTGCGGCGAGACGCCCTGCGAGGGACCACCGATCCGGCCGAGGATCGTGCCGGCGACGACGATGGAGCCGACTTTGAGCGACTTGAGCGTGTACTGGTTGCGCGCCAGGTGCAGCGTGTCGGAGAAGTAGTTCTGGAAGTTCGTGATCTGCTGCTCTTCGGTGCGGACCTGGAGGTTGCCGCCCGCCGCGTAGGAGGCCGGCCGGCTCGGGTTGGCGAACAGCCGCTCCTTGACCAGCGGGTTGGCGACGGTCTGGAGGGGCGCCGCCTGAGACTGCGACTGCGTCTGCGCGGGCTGGCGGGTTGGCACCGGTACCGGCGTCGGCGCCCGCACCGACTTGAGCACCTTGGACTTGGACTTCGGGGCGGCCTGTGCGCCCGCCGTCTGGGTGCCCGCCGAGGCGGGGGCGAGCGGAGCCTTCGCGCCCTGGGTGCCCGCCGACGCAGGGGTCTTCGGCGCCTTGGAAGCCGGGACCGAGAACTGCTTGATGATCTGCTTGGACGAGAACCGGACCGGCCTGGGGACGGGGTACCGCTTGGTGACGCTCCCCAGGTGTGCGTACGTGTAGATGTTGCCGGTCGCGTCCTGCAGCTCGACGTAGTGCCCGAGTTGGGGGTTGGTGCCGATCTTGACGATCTTGCCGTCGTTGACGGCGATCACCGGGGAGCCCTTCTTGGCGAAGATCGAGGTGCCGCGGGTCGTCGGGTTGGAGTTGATGGCGATCGCGGCGTTGGGGGTCTTGACCTTTCGCTTGGCCAGCGAGACGACGTTGTCGTCGGCGTACTTGGCCGGGGCGGCCACCGGGAAGTGGCCCTGGACCAGGCCGGTCAGCGCGCCGACCAGGCCGGATGGGATGCCGCCGATCAGCTGAGCCCGCAGCAGCACCGACTGGACGTACCAGCCGGCGTGGTTGTAGGCGAAGATCGCCTGCGAGATGTTGGACGACGCCCCCGCGGCGTGCAGGTAACGCGCGGCCGTGAAGATGGCGTCGACCGGGTTGTACGGGTCGGCGACGCCGTCGCCATTGGCGTCGACGCCCCACGTTTTCCAGGTGGAGGGCAGGAACTGCATCCAGCCCACCGCACCGGCGGACGAGACCGACAGGTTGCGGCCGTAGTCGGTCTCGATCTCGTTGATCCCCGCCAGTACCTGCCACGGCACCTGGTACTCGATTCCGGCCGCCTGGTAGATCGGGATCAGGAACGGCGGGATCTGGAACGAGCTGATGAAGAAGTTGGGGACCCCGACCGGCGCCGGGCCGGGCAGCGAGAGCGAGAACGTGGGGTTGCTGGCGGACGGGACGCCCTTGCCGGTCGGCAGATTGCGGGGCGCGCTCGGCCTCGTGGCGTGGGCCCGGTGGGCTCGCGTGGACCCGTTGTGGGTCGCCGCCTGCTGTTGCTGCTGGCCTGGGACCTGGGTCTGCGTGTGCGACGAGGACTTCTGGCCATGGCCTCGGGAGGTCGGCGCCCCGGTCGCCGAGCGGCTCGTCGTCGTGCTCGACGAGCTGCTGGAGCGCGAGGGTGAAGTTGAGGTCGAGCCACTGGTCGTGCTCGAGCCGGAGGAGCTGCTGGAGCTCGGCGGCGGCGGCGGCGGGGTGCTCGTCGTGGTGGTGGTGGTCGTCGTGCTGGTCGTCGCCGGCGTGCACGAGCCGGAGATGAGCGTGGCGCCGGCCGGGAGGGTGACCTGGGAGGGAGTGGTCCCTGCCGGAACGGAGACCGTGAACGTCTCGGTCGCGCCCGTCAGCAGCTTGACCGTCACGGTGCACGTGCTGGCCGACGCGGACGCGCTCCCAAACACGAGCGCGACGAGAAGGGCGGCGGCGCCCGCGAGCACGGCGATCAACTTGGGGCGGTTGATCACGGCCGCCCTAGTCCTCCGACCAACATGGTTCGTGCGCACTCCAATGCGTATACGAAAGGACCCTGCGTGCCACGGAAGCTACTGACTGCCTTCCGGCTTTGCAATTTCGAACCGCCCACAATCCAGTCCCTCACCCTCAACTTGAGCGTCAGCTTTTGTTCATCGGGCCGACTTCTAGTCCAACGTCTACCCGCCCGGCGGTCGTTCGATGCGCGGTACAGTCTGCGCATGGGCGATGACAACAGTCTGAAAGGCCGCGTCACCCGGCAGGGCGAGGAGGCCATCGGCCGGCTCGCCCAGGAGCTGCTCGAGAGTCCGGCGGTGACCCGCGCGGTCTCGGCCGCGTTCGAGACGCGGGAGCGGGCGGTCCGGGCCCAAGAGCTGGCCATGGGAGCGCTCAACCTGCCGTCGGCCTCGGACCTGGAGCGGCTGACGCGGCGGATCCGCAGCGTCTCCCAGCGCCTGGAGAGCATCGAGGACGGACTGGACCGCCTCGAGGACCGGCTCGGCCGGGCGGCGGCCACCCCCGCCCTGGAGGAGCGCCTGGAGCGGATCGAGGCGGCCCTGGCTCGGCTCGAGGGCGCCCAAGGTGCGCCGGGCGCGCCCCGCGCCGAGTCCTAGTCGACCAGGGCGGCGAACGCCAGCTCGCCGAGGCGGTGCTCGGCCTCGTGCAGCGCCTCGGTCTCGATGCGCCGGCGCTCCGGCAGCAGGACGTCGGAGACGATGAGCACGCTGGCGGTGCGCAGCCCGCGCCGCCGGCCGAGCGCGAAGACGGTGGCGGTCTCCATCTCCACGGCGAGCGCCCCGTCGGCCCGCCACCCCTCCTCGGCGCCGGCCTCGCCGTCGTAGAACAGGTCGGTCGAGACCACCGGGCCGCGGCGCCCGTCGTCGCCGGCCGCCTGCAGCAGCCGCGCGACGAGCTCCGGACTGCCCGTGATGCGCCCGCCGGCGCCGAGGGCGCGACTGGTGCCGTCGGCGGAGAGCGCCTCGGTGGCGACGAGCAGCTCGCCCAGGGCCAGCGACTCGTCGAGCGCCCCGCAGGTGCCGACCCGCACCACGGTCGTGGCCCCGAGCGCGGCCAGCTCGGCGATGACGATCGCGGCGCTGGGGCCACCCATCCCGGTGCTCTGGATCGTGAGCGGACGGCCGTCAGCGGCCGGGCCCGTGTATCCCCACAGCCCGCGGTTGTGGTTGAACATCTTCGGCTCGGTGAGCAGCGCCTGGGCGAGCAGGAGCGCCCGGCCCGGGTCGCCCGGGAGCAGGACGCGCTCCGCCAGCGGCGCGGTCGGCTGGAGGTGTATCGCCGCGGTCATGGGGCCGGCGAGATTAGACTCCCGCGGCGGTGGCGGGCTTTCAGTCATCCAAGGAGTTCCGCGAGGTGATGGACCGCACGTTCACGCTGATGAGCGACGACCCGGACATGGGCCCGAAGCTGCGCGACGCCGATACGCCGCAGCGCTTCGAGTTCAGCGACCTCGATCTCGTCGTCAACATCCGCGCCGGCGGCCCCGAGGAGCCGAACCTGGCCTGGGAGTGGTCCGACGACGTCGACTGGGAGCCGAAGGTCAGGATGACGATGTCGTCCGAGACGGCCAATCGCTACTTCCAGGGCAAGGAGAACGTGGCCATCGCGATCGCCCGCCGCCGGATCAAGGCGGGCGGGGACGTCAAGGCGGCGCTGGCTCTGATCCCCATCACCAAGCCGCTGTACGCGCGTTATCGGGAGATGGTCGCCGCCGACTACCCGCACCTGGAGCTCTGACCCCGCTCCGAGCGGATTTTGGTGCGTCGGATTCGAACGTCGGCGTTTGACAGGCGGCGACATGGCGAGTAGACCTATGGCACTACGCAAGGCAAAAGGCCGGAACGTGGTGACGCTGTCCCGGCGCACCGCGAGGCGCCGCCGGAAACGTGACGAGCGCCAACGGCCGACGCAGCGGGACGCAATGCCCGCGGGCGGCGGGGCCTGGCACTCACCGAGACCCCGTCGCCGACTTGCGTGGTCTGCCTCATGAGATTAAAAGACGCTGCCGAACGCGTCGGCGTCACGCCGGCCACTCTGCGCCGCTGGATCAAACAGGGCCTGATCCCACAGCACGACGGCGTCTGGACGCCGGCCGCCATCGGCCAGGCCCGAGTCGTGGCCAAGATGCGCGAGCGCGGGCACTCGCTCCAGGAGATCCGGGAGGCCACCGAGCAGGGCAAGCTCGCCTTCAGCTTCCTGGAGGAGCTGTTCCCCGGCGACACCGAGCGCCACACCGTCAAGGAGGCGGCCGAAACCACCGGTCTGGACCCGGCGTTGGTCCGCCGCCTGATCAGCGGGCTGGGGATCACGCCGGAGCACGCCGACAGCGTCTCCGCCGACGAGCTCGAGCTGCTGCGCTACGTCGCGGCGGTGCTGAGCGCCGGGTTCCCGCTGGCCGCGCTGTTGCAGCTGGTCCGGGTGTACGGGCAGGCGATGGCCCGGGTGGCCGACGCCGAGGTCCGCCTGTTCCACCTCTACGTTCACGAGCCGCTCATGCGCTCCGGCTCCACCGGCGTGGAGACCGCCGAGCAGATGAGCGCCATCAGCCGCCAGGTGCTGCCGCTGGCCGGCCCGGTGCTGGACCAGATCCACCAGCGCTATCTGCAGTTCTTCGTGGAGCAGGACGTCGTCGGGCACATGGAGACCGACCTGGACGGCACGGCCATCGACCTGGGCCGCATGCGGGTGGCGATCGCCTTCGCTGACCTGGCCGGCTACACGCGGCTGACCGAGGAGGAGGGGGAGCTGACCGCCGTCGACGCCGTGGAGCGGTTCGTGGAGTGGGTCGCCGTCACCCTTCCGGACGAGGCGCGGATCATCAAGACGATCGGCGACGAGGTGATGATCATCGGCTCGGACGTCTCCAACCTGACCGACTGGGCGGTCGGCTTTCAGAGCATGCAGACCGAGCGGCCGCTGCCCCGGATCGCGGTGCACTATGGCGTAGCCCTGTTCCGAGACGGGGACTATTACGGGCGTGACATCAACATCGCATCCCGGGTGTCGGCACGCTCGGCCGCCGGCGAGGTCCTCGTGACCCGCCAAGTGGTGGAGAGCGTGACCGCGCCCCATCTGGAGTTTGAGCGGATCGGGGAGGTCCGGCTCAAGGGCTTCACTGAGTCCACTGAGGTGTTCATCGCACGCCAGAAGGCGGAGGAATGAGTGATCTGATCGTCGATATCCGGGCCGGCGGCCTGCTCCAGCAGGGGCGGCCGGTGGTCGTCATGTATTCGGGCGGGCGCGACTCGACCTGCCTGCTCGACCTCGCGGTCCGGATCGCCGGGCCGGCCGCGGTCAGCGCCCTGCACGTCAACTACGGCCTCCGGGCGGGCGCCGACTCCGACGAGCGGCATTGCGCCGAGCTGTGCGAGCGCCTCGGCATCCAGCTGGACGTCCGCCGTCCCAGGCGGCCCGCGGACGGCGCCGGCAACCTCCAGGCCTGGGCGCGCGACGAGCGCTATCGGGCCGCCGCCGACCTGGCCGTCGCCCGCGAGGCCGACGTCGCCGCCGGCCATACCCGCTCCGATCAGGTGGAGACGATCCTGTACCGGATCGCCTCGTCGCCCAGCCGCCGGGCCCTCCTGGGGATGCGGCCCCGCGAGGGCGCCCTGATCCGGCCGCTGCTCTCGTTCACGCGCGAGCAGACCGGTGAGTACTGCCAGACCCGGAGCCTGCGCTGGCGCGACGACGAGTCAAACGACTCCGAGGCCTACGCCCGCAACCGGATCCGGCGCGAGGTCGTCCCCGCGGTGGAGAAGATCCATCCCGCCGCCCAGGAGAACCTGCTGGCGCTGGCCGAGATCCTGCGGGCCGAGGCCGACGTCCTCGACGAGCTCGTCGACGGTGCGCTGGGCGGCCGGGACGAGATCGCCCTGGCGTCGCTGCGCGAGATGTCACCCGCGTTGCGCCGGCTCGTCGTCCAGCGCCTGGCCGACGGCGCCCTCGGCCGGCCGGCCGCCGGGGTGGCCCGTCGCGCCGACGACGTGGCCGCGATGTCCGAGCACGGTCACGCGGCGCTCGACCTGCCCGGAGTGCGGGTGACTGCCGACGGGGGCGTGGTCCGCTTCGCGCGGCACCAGCCGGCCACCGGTCCGAGCCCTACCTAAACTGCCCACCCGTGAGCGACGACGCGATCGGAGAGATCCTCGTCCCCGCCGAGGATCTCAACCGGCGGGTGCGCGAGCTGGCCGAGGAGGTCAACCGCGACTACGCGGGCAAGAACCTCCTGCTCATCGGGGTGTTGAAGGGCGCCGTGTTCTTCCTGTCGGACCTCATGCGCCACCTCGAGATCCCGGTGGAGGTCGACTTCATGGCGGTCGCCTCGTACGGATCGGCCACGAAGTCCTCCGGCGTGGTGCGGATCCTCAAGGACCTCGACGCGGCGATCGAGGGCCGCGATGTGCTGATCGTGGAGGACATCGTCGACTCCGGGCTGACGTTGCAGTATCTGCTGCGCAACCTGGCCGGCCGCAACCCGGCGTCGCTGGAGGTGTGCGCGCTCCTGATCAAGCCGGAACGGCGCAAGGTCGACCTCAAGACGCGGTACGTCGGCTTCGAGATCCCGGACCGGTTCGCGATCGGCTACGGCCTCGACCACGCCGAGCGCTACCGCAACCTGCCGTACGTCGCCGCGTTGAAGCAGTGAACGCCCGCGTGCAGCCGTCCAGACCCCTTATTTTTGGCGAAAACCAGGTGCTACGCTTGCTGATCCCCGGCAATCGGCGCATAAACCGATATGCGCCGGGCAAAGCCGGGCCTACGCAGGGAATCTAATTCATGAGCCGGTTTTTCAAGAGCGCCGCATTTCCGATCCTGATCGTGGTCGTCCTGGCGTTCTTTGCCCAGAAGCTGATTGGCAGCAACAACCACAGTCCCCAGTACTCGTTCGGCAATCTCCTCTCGCAGCTGGAGAGCAAGGAGGTCAAGGGGCTGTCGCTGGACCAGAAGTCCAACTCCGCCGACGTCACGCTGACCAACGGCCAGAAGTACTCGGTCGGCTATCCGGACTCCTACGCGCCGAGCCTGATCAACTTGGCCAAGGCGGACGTTCCGGCCAACAACTTCAACGTCCAGGACAAGTCCTCCAACGGCTGGCTGTCGCTGCTGACCTACATCCTGCCGTTCATCATCTTCATCGGCTTCTGGATCTTCCTCATGAACCAGGTCCAGGGCGGCGGCTCCAAGGTGATGTCGTTTGGCAAGTCGCGGGCCAAACGGATGTCGGTAGATAGTCCAAAGATCACCTTCCGGGACGTCGCCGGGGTCGACGAGGCCGTCGAGGAGCTGCACGAGATCAAGGAGTTCCTGGAGAACCCGAAGAAGTTCCAGGCCTTGGGGGCTCGGATTCCGAAGGGCGTTCTGCTGTACGGCCCTCCGGGCACCGGCAAGACGCTGCTGGCCCGGGCGGTGGCCGGCGAGGCCGGCGTGCCGTTCTTCTCGATCAGCGGCTCTGACTTCGTCGAGATGTTCGTCGGCGTCGGCGC
>JBPYFQ010000059.1:0-11005 GCA_051985625.1 Solirubrobacteraceae bacterium | reverse complement strand
GCCGGCGAGATCATCGAGGACGAGGACACCGACGAGACCGTCGAGAAGATCGTCGCCTGGCTCGACGAAAGGAAGCTCATCTGATGCCTGACGTTCTCACCTACGTTCTGCACAACGACGGCGCGTTCAACAAGAACTCGCTCGGCGCCGTGTCCGAGGGCGCGGCCCGGGCCGCCGAGGTCGGCGGCGAGTGTCATGCCGTCGTGGTCGGCGGCGACGACCTGACCGACGACCTCTGCCAGACGCTGGGCAGCTACGGCGCGACCAAGGTGTTTCGCGCCAAGGGGCCCGAGGGTCTCGCCCAGCCGGTCATCGACGTGATGGCCAAGGTCATCGACGAGGGCGGCCATGGCTACGCGCTGTTCGGCGGCGGTCTGCTCGGGTTTGAGATCGGCGCCGGCCTGGCCGCGCGCAAGCACGCCGGGGTGACCATGGAGGTCGTCAACGTGCGCGCCGAGGACGGCAAGCTGGTGGCCGAGCGTCCGATCCTGCAGGACTCCAAGATCTCGGTCTCCCACTACCAGGGCGACCTGGGGATCATCATCGGCCGCATCAACGCGTTCGAGGTCACCGAGGGCGGCTCCGGCGTGGCCGAGGTCGTCGACGTCGACGTCGAGTACTCGCCCTGGTCCAACCAGGCCAAGATGGTCACCCGCGGCGAGCAGCGTGGCGCCGACGTTGACATCGAGGGCGCCGACATCCTGGTGGCCGGCGGTCGCGGCCTGGGCAAGGCCGAGGGCTTCGGCCTGGCCGAGGAGTTGGCCAAGGCGTTCGGCGGCAACACCGCCGTCGCCGCCACCCGCGCGGTGGTCGACGCCGGCTGGTACCCGTACGCGGCGCAGATCGGCCAGACCGGCAAGACGGTGTCGCCGAAGCTGTATCTGGCGGCCGGCATCTCCGGCGCCATCCAGCACAAGGTCGGCATGCAGTCCTCGGAGAACATCGTCGCGATCAACAAGGACGCGAATGCGCCGATCTTCGAGTTCTCCGACCTCGGGATCGTCGGCGATCTGAACAAGATCATGCCGAAGCTGGCCGACGCGATCAAAGCCAAGAAGGGAGGCTGAGCCACGATGGCTCAGGGCAACAACCGTCCGCATGCGCCGAGCGAGTTCCCGCCGCCGGTGGACTCCGTCAAGGAGTTCGTCAAGCGGGGACTGGACGACGAGGATGAGCGGATCGACGTCGGCGTGGCGATCGTCGGCGGCGGGACCGCCGGCCTGGCCTGCGCCAACCGGTTGCTCCAGCTGCTGGCTGACGACGAGGCGCTGATGGAGCGCCTCGGCGAGGTGCCGGTGGCCGTCATCGAGAAAGCCAAGACGTGCGGCGGGCACAATCTGTCGGGCGCCGTCATGCGCCCCGGGCCGCTGCAGGAACTGTTCCCCGAGATGTCACGCGAGGACTGGCGCAAGGAGCGCTTCGCGTTCGGCGAGGTGACCAAGGAGTCGGTCTACATGTTGCCGAGCGCCAAGACCAAGGTGTCGGTGCCGATCCCGTTCGTGCCGAACTTCAAGAACCACGGCAACGAGATCGTGTCGGTGGCCGCGCTGGCTCGCTACCAGGCCGCGCAGGCCGAGGAGGGCGGCGCCTACATCCTCACCGAGACCTCGGCCACCCAGCTGATCGTGGAGGACGGCAAGGTCGTCGGGGTGCGCTCCGGCGACAAGGGCCGGGGGAAGGACGGCGAGCCGCTGTCCAACTTCGAGCCCGGCACCGATATCAAGGCGGGGGTCACCGTGCTGGCCGAGGGCTGCTGGGGCCATCTAACCGGTGCGGCGATCAAGGAGTTCGACCTGGCCGATGGCCGGGAGCCCCAGGTGTGGGAGCTCGGCGTCAAGGAGGTGTGGAAGGTCAAGAAACCGCTCGACCGGGTCATTCACACCTTCAGCCAGCCGTGGCCATTGAAGGTCTCGCCCAAGTACGGGCAGCTCGGCGGCACCTGGATCTACCCCATGAAGGACGAGAAGACCGGCGACGACCTGGTCTCGATCGGCTTCGTGGTGGATCTCAACTACCGCGACGCCACCACGTCGGCCCACGACCTGCTGCAGACGTTCAAGACCCATCCGTTGGTGAAGGGCATCCTGGAGGGCGGCGAGCGGGTGGCGTGGGGCGCCAAGGCGCTGCCGGGCGGCGGCTACTGGTCGATGCCCAAGCTGTCGATGCCCGGTGCGGTGCTGGTCGGCGACGCCGGCGGCATGGTCGACACCGCGGCGCTCAAGGGCGTGCACCACTGCATCAAGTCCGGCAAGCTGGCCGCCGAGGCGATCTATCAGCACCTGAGCTCCGGCGCGTCGCTGGAGGCGTATGAGCAGGCGGTCGAGGACTCCTCGATCGGCCAGGAGCTCTACCAGGTGCGCAACGCCCGCCAGGCGTTCCAGCGCGGCTTCATCAAGGGCAGCCTGCTGGCCGGCCCGGCGATCATGTCCAAGGGCAAGGTCCCGCGCGGTCGCCAGGAATGGCATCGCGACGACGCCGAGCCGCTGTTCGTCGGCGACACCCGCGAGGCCTATCCCAAGCCCGACGGCAAGTACACGTTCGACAAGCTCTCCAGCGTCTACATCTCGGGCAACGCCACCCGGGACGATGCGCCCAACCACATTCGGGTGCACAAGAACGTCCCGCGGGAGATCGCCGAGGGGTGGCGGTATATGTGCCCGGCCGGCGTCTACGAGATCCCGGAGGACGCGCCGGAGACCGGCCCGGTCGACGTGGTCGTCAACTACACCAACTGCGTGCAGTGCGGCGCGATCACCGCCAAGGGCGGGCGCCTGACCCCGCCCGAGGGCGGCGACGGGCCGCTGTACACGATCACCTGAACCGCCGGTAACTGCAACTTCTGGTGCAGTTACCGGTTAATAGGTCCTCGTATGAGGCTCCTGCGCCGGTGCATCTGCATCTCCCTCGCCGCGGCCGCGGTGTCAGGCGTGACGACGGCGGCCGCCGCCGGTGTGACCCTGCCGCGGGCGCAACTGACACGGTTCTCCTGCCAGCGCGCGCTCGACCCGGGGAACCGTTCGTTGGGCGTCCGGGCGGTGATGCGCCGACTGGCCGGGACGAGGCGGCTGGCGATCCGGTTCGACCTGCTTGAGCGGGTCGGCGGCGCGGCGCCGGCGATCGTGCACGGCGGGGATCTCGGCGTGTGGGTGACGCCGTCCAATCCGACCCTCGGCTCGGTGCCGGGGGATGTGTGGCGCCTGGACAAGAGCGTCATCGACCTGCCCGCTCATGCCACCTACCAGTTCCGCGTCACCTTCCGCTGGATCGGCGCCTCCGGCCGCCCCATCGGCTCCGCGGTGCGCTACAGCCGCAGATGCCACCAGCCGGAACTGCGACCGGACCTGGCCGTGACGTCGCTCACCGTCAGCCGGGTCCCCAACCATCCCACTGAGGATCTGTACACCGCGGTCGTCGCCAACCGGGGCCGGACCGGCGCCGGGCCGTTCGAGGTCCTGTTCGTTCCGGGCGGCGGCGCCAGCGCGACGACCGACGACATCCCGTTCCTGGGCGCCGGCCGCGCCCAGACCCTGGCGTTCATCGGCCCGGTGTGCGATCCGGCGGACCCGCCGACCGTCACCGCCGACGCCGCGCACCAGGTCGACGACTACAACCGGGCCAACAACGTGGCGACGGCCGTGTGCCCGGCGGCGGGGACGCCCTAGCGGCGCGGCCAGCCCCCGGCGGGCCCGGCTAGACTTCATATGACGATGAAGACCGAGATCCATCCCACGTACACCGAGTCGCACGTGCGCTGCACCTGCGGCAATGAGTTCACCACCCGCTCGACGCAGGGCGACATTCACGTCGAGATCTGCTCGGCGTGCCACCCCTTCTACACGGGTCGCCAGAAGCTGGTGGACACCGGTGGCCGGGTGGAGCGCTTCCAGCGCCGCGTGGCCAAGGGTCGGCGCGGCGCCCGCGCCACGGCCGGCTGAACCGCGTAGCGGCGATGACCCAGGGCGGGGGCGATGAGCGCACGGCGTCCCTGACCGCGGCCCGCGACGCCCCATTGGGGGGGCAGGCCGTCTTGGAGGGCGTGATGATGCGCGGCGTCCGCACCTGGGCCGTCGCCGTGCGCAAGCCGGCGGATGCGGATACAAGCCCGCTCGGCGAGATCTCGGTCAGCACGGCGCCGATCGTCCCCTGGTCACGGCGCCACAAGGCGCTCCGGCTGCCGGTCATCCGCGGCGTGGTGGCGCTCGTCGAGTCGCTGAGCATCGGCCTGCGCGCCCTGAGCATCTCCGCCAACGCGCAGATGCCCGAAGAGGACCAGGAGATCTCCGGCGGCGCCTGGGTCGGCACCGTGATCGTGTCGCTGGCGTTCGCGGTCGGCCTGTTCTTCGTGGTCCCGGTGGGGATCACCAGCCTGATCAAGCAGCAACTCGGCTCGTCGCTGCTGTTCTGGCTGGTGGAGGGCGTGCTGCGCACCGCCATCTTCCTCGGCTACCTGACCCTGTTGTCCCGCGTGCGCGACCTGCGGCGCGTGTTCGAGTACCACGGAGCCGAGCACAAGGTCATCTCCTGCTACGAGGCCGGCGACGAGCTGACGCCGGCCCGCGCCAAGCTGTACTCGCGTCTGCATCCCCGGTGCGGAACGAGCTTCCTGCTGATCGTCATGATCATGGCGATCTTCGTGTTCGCCCCGGTCGGCCTGCCTGCCTGGTGGATCCTGGTGCTGACCCGGATCGTCGGCGTCCCCCTGATCGCCGGCCTGTCGTTTGAGGTCATCAAGTGGGCCGGGCGCAATCGCCGTCGGCGCTGGGTTCAGCTGATCATGTATCCGGGCCTTCAGCTGCAGCGGCTGACCACCCGCGAGCCCGACCTCGACGAGCTGGCCGTGTCGATCGCCGCGCTGCAGGCGGTGCTGGCGGTCGAGACGCCCGGCGCGACCTCGGCCGAGGACCTGCTCGGCGTCGAAGTCGTGGCGTAGTCGCGCCGGCGACCTCACCGACGACGAGAGCCTGAAGAACGAGGGCCGGGTCGACCGGGCCACCGGCTCGATCAAGGACGCGGTCGGCAACGCCGCCGACAAGGTCAAGGACGTCGTCAACCCCGGCGACGACACGGACTGAGCCCGGTTGTGATCACGCGCGTGTAGAGGCCGCAACCGGGGGGCGCGCTTCTACACTCGCGTGCATGATCGACGACCTCGTCGCCCAGGTGCAGAGCCGGTTCGGCGAGCTCGAGACCGAGCTGTCGGATCCGGAGGTGATCGCCGACCGCGAACGCTTCGCGGCGGCCAGCCGCGCCTACCGTGAGCTGGAGCCCGCGGCGCGACTGGCCGGCGAGTACCGCCGCGCGGCCGACGATGCCGAGGGGGCGCGGGAGCTGCTGGACGAGGACGGCGAGGACCCGGAGCTGCGGGCATTGCTGGAGAGCTCGCGGCGGCGGATGGAGGAGTTGGAGGACGAGATCCGCCTGGCCATGGTGGAGCGCGACCCCAACGACGACAAGAACGTCATCGTCGAGATCCGGCCGGGTGCGGGCGGCGACGAGGCGGCGCTGTGGGCCGGCGATCTGTACCGGATGCTGACCCGCTATGCCGAGCGCCGCGGCTTCAAGGTCGAGCCGCTGTCGATCGGCGAGGGCGCGTACACGTTCGCGATCAAGGGGGACGGCGCCTACTCGGTGTTCAAGTTCGAGGGCGGGACGCACCGCGTGCAGCGGGTCCCGCAAACCGAGTCCCAGGGCCGCATCCACACCTCCACGGCGACCGTGGCGGTGCTGCCCGAGGCCGAGGACGTGGAGGTCGACATCGATCCGGGCGACCTGCAGATTGACGTGTATCGCAGCTCCGGTCCGGGCGGCCAGTCGGTCAACACGACCGACTCGGCGGTGCGGATCACGCACAAGCCGAGCGGGATCGTGGTGTCGATGCAGGACGAGAAGTCCCAGCTGCAGAACCGCGAGCGGGCGATGCGGGTGCTGCGCGCGCGCCTGTACGAGCGCGCGCTGGCCGAGCAGCAGGCCGAGATGGGCGCCAGCCGGCTGGCCCAGGTCGGCACCGGCGACCGCGCCGAGAAGATCCGCACGTACAACTACGGCGAGCGCCGGGTCAACGACCATCGCATCAACCTGCGCGTCCACAACCTGGACGAGATCCTCCTGGGCGAGCTCGACGAGCTGACCGACGCGCTGCAGGACGACGAGAAGCGCCGCCGGCTGGAAGAGCGCGCCGTTGGCTGAGGTGGCCACCGCCTCGGTGCGCGACGCGCTGGCCGAGGCGAGCGCGGCGCTGGCGGCCGCCGGGTGCGACACACCCCGGCTGGACGCCGAGCTGCTGCTGGCGGAGGTGCTCGTCGTTGACCGGGCGCGGCTGGTGATCGAGCGCGACCGGTCGGTGGACGGCGCGGCGGCGGAGCGGTTCTGGGGGCTCGTCGCCCGGCGGGTGGCGCGGGAGCCGGTGGCCTACATCCTGGGGCGCCGCCACTTCCGCCGGCTCGAGCTGAGCGTGGATCGGCGGGTGCTCATCCCGCGCCCGGAGACCGAGCTGCTGGTGGAGGTGGGGTTGACGCTGGCCGCGCGGGCCGTCGTCGTCGACGTGGGCACCGGCAGCGGCGCCGTGGCGCTGGCGTTGAAGGACGAGCGGCCGGACCTGGTCGTGCGCGGCACCGATATCAGCCCCGACGCGCTGGAGGTGGCCGGGGCCAACGCCGAGCGGCTGGGGCTGGACGTGGAGTTCGCCGTCGCCAACCTGTTCGACGGCGGTCCGGCCGACGCTGTGGTGGCGAACCTCCCGTACGTGGCTGACGGGGCTTTGCTGCCGCCCGAGATCACCCGGTATGAGCCGGCCGGAGCCCTGTTCGCCGGCGCCGATGGGCTGGACCTGGTTCGGCGGCTGGTGGGGGAGGTGGGCTCGTCCGGGGTGCGCTCGCTGATGCTGGAGATCGCGCCCGAGCAGGCCTGGGCGGTGGCCCGGCTGATGCGGGGGGCTGGGTTCGAGGCCGTCGACATTTTGCGTGACCTGGCCGGGGCCGAGCGGGTGGTGGTGGGCTCCCGATGACCGCGTCCGGCGAGTGGGCGGAGGGGTTCGAGCGATGCATGTCGGTCGGAGGGGTGGCCGTGTTCCCCGCCGACACCGTGTACGGCCTGGCCTGCGACGTCCACAACCGGATGGCGGTGGAGCGGCTGTACCGGCTCAAGCGCCGGCGGATGGACAAGCCGTCGGCGGTCATGTTCTTCGACCGGGACCTGGCGCTGGCCGCGGTGCCGGAACTGGGGCAGCGGACGCGGTCGGCGCTGGAGCGCCTGCTGCCCGGCGCGGTCACGGTCCTGCTGCCCAACCCAGAAAAACGGTTTCCGCTCGCCTGCGGGGAGGACCTGTCGGCGTTCGGCCTGCGGGTGCCGGTCGTCCCGGGCCTGGCCGGGGTGTCGTGGCCCGTGCTGCAGTCCAGCGCCAACCTGGCCGGCGGCGAGGACGCGCGCGTCCTGGAGCAGGTTCCGGAGTCCATCCGGCGGGCGGCGGACCTGGTCCTGGACGGGGGCGCGCGCCCGGGGACGCCGTCGACCGTCGTCGACCTGCGGCGCTTCGAAGAAACAGAAGACTGGTCGATCATCCGCCCCGGAGACGTCGACGAGGCCAGCGTGGCGGCCGCGCTGGGGCACCAGTTCCACTTCGATCCGGCCACGTACCTGGACATGATCCGAGCCGAGCTGCCCGACTACGACCGGATGCAGGACGAGCTGGCTCTGGCCTCCGGCACCGGGGCCCGGATGGTGCTGGACCTCGGAACTGGCACCGGGCAGACCGCCCGGCGGCTGCTGGAGCGCCACCCCGAGGCTTTCCTGGTGGGGATCGACGAGAGCCCGGTGATGCTGGCCGAGGCGGCGCGCGACCTACCCGCCGACCGGGTGTCCCTGGTCGTCGGCACGCTGGAGAGCGAGCTCCCCGCCGGGCGCTTTGACCTGGTGGCCAGCGCCCTGGCCGTCCACCATCTGCCCGGCGACTCCAAGCGCGGGCTGTTCGCCCGGGTCCGGGACCGGCTGGCCCCCGGCGGCCTGTTCGTGCTGGCCGACGTGGTGGTGCCGGCCGACCAGGCCGACACGGTGGCTCCCCTGACCGACGGCTACGACCATCCGAGCCCCCTGGCCGACCAGCTGCGGTGGCTGGGCGAGGTGGGGTTCGAGCCGCGGGTGGCGTGGGAGCACCGGGACCTGGCGGTGATCGCCGCCCGGGTGGCCGGCTGACGCCGCGCGGGGCCGGCCTTGACCGGCCCCGGAGCGCGGGCCGCTGTCCGTGGCCGGCTTGACCGGCCCCGGAGCGCGGGTCGCTGTCCGTGGCCGGCCTTGACCGGCCCCGGAGCGCGGGTCGCTGTCCGTGGCCGATGAATGGAGATTCACCGGCACCCCTCGCCGGTGAATCGCCATTCATGCCCGCCGGGCGCTTCGGCCGGGGCAGCGGCTGTTGCGAGCGCCGTTAGTATTCGCAGCCCTGTGACCCCAGAACTGCCCCCAGATTTCTTCAACCGCCCGTTGGCGGAGGTCGACCCGGAGATCGCCGACGTCCTGGCCCGCGAGCTGGAGCGCCAGCAGCGAACGCTGGAGATGATCGCGTCCGAGAACTTCGCGCCGGTGGCGGTGCTGGAGGCGCAGGGGTCGGTGCTGAACAACAAGTACGCCGAGGGGTATCCGGGCCGGCGGTATTACGGCGGGTGTGAGTTCGTCGATATCTCAGAGCAGCTGGCGATCGACCGGGCCAAGGCCCTGTTCGGGGCCGAGCACGCCAACGTCCAGCCGCACGCCGGCGCGCAGGCCAACACGTCCGTGTACCACGCGCTGTTGCAGCCGGGCGACACGCTGATGGGGCTGGAGCTGTCCCACGGCGGCCATCTGTCGCACGGGATGAAGATCAACGTGTCCGGCCGCCTGTACAACATCGTGGCCTACCACGTCGACCGCGAGACATCGCTGATCGACATGGACGAGGTGGAGCGCCTGGCCCACGAGCACCGGCCCAAGATGATCATCGCCGGCTGGTCGGCCTACCCCCGTCAGCTGGACTTCGAGCGGTTCCGGGCGATCGCCGACGCGGTCGATGCGTTCCTGCTGGTCGACATGGCCCATTTCGCCGGGCTGGTGGCGGCCGGGCTGCACCCGTCGCCGGTGCCGATGGCCGACGTGGTCACCACCACGATCCATAAGACGATCGGCGGTGGTCGGGGCGGGATGATCTTGTGCAAGGAGGAGTACGCCAAGAAGATCGACTCGGCGGTGTTCCCCGGCCAGCAGGGCGGTCCGTTGGAGCATCTGATCGCCGGCAAGGCGGTGGCGTTGAAGATCGCCGCCTCGGAGGCGTTTCGCGAGCGTCAGCAGCGGACGCTGGACGGCGCCCGGGCGGTCGGTGCGGAGCTGCTGGGCGCGGGCGGCGGGGTGTCGGTGCTGACCGGCGGGACCGACGTCCACCTCGTGCTGTGTGATCTGCGTGAGTCGCCGCTGGATGGCAAGCAGGCCGAGGATCGGCTGCACACGATCGGGATCACCGTGAACCGCAACGCGGTGCCGTTTGACCCGCGGCCCCCGGCGGTGTCCTCGGGTCTGCGGATCGGCTCGCCGGCGCTGGCCACCCGGGGACTGCAGGTCGATGACTTCGTCGAGGTGGGCCGGATCATCGCCGCCACGCTCACGGCCGGAGACGACTTCGAGGCGCGCCGGGGCGAGCTGGCCGAGCGGGTGGAGGCGATCGCCGATCGCTTCCCGCTGTACGCCCAACTGAGCACAGCAGCCGTCGTCTGAGCCCCCCGCGCGGGCGCGCGGGGATGGTCCGGGGGCACACGTCGAGGGGGGATGCCATGCTTGTGCGGCATGCGGTACTGGGATGCCGTGCTCTCGTTCGTTGTCGCCGTGGCGATCGCGGCGATCCTGACGCCGCTGGCCGCACGGCTCGCGCGGAGGATCGGCGCGGTCGACCTGCCGCGGGATCGCGGCCTGGCGCAGCAGGAGACGCCGCTGCTGGGCGGGCTGGCCATCCTCGTCGCGGTGCTCGTGGCCGGGTTCATCTGGCTGCCGTCGGTGATCTATCTGCCGCACACGCTGCACGGGCCGCCCGGCAGCGGGGGCACCGTGCATGTGTGGGGGGTCCTGGCCGGAGCGGTGCTGATCACGCTCGTCGGCGCCGTCGACGACGCCCGGCCGCTGCGGCCTGGGGTGAAGCTGGCCGGTCAGGTGGCCGCCGCGGTGATCGCGGTGGAGGCCGGAGCCGTCGTGACCGACGTCACAGTTCCGTTCCTGGGGACGCTGGAGTTCCCAAACGAGGGCGGGCTCATCACCGTGCTCTGGCTCGTCGGCCTGATGAATGTCGTCAACTTCTCGGACGGGGTGGACGGCCTGGCCGCGGGCATCTGCACCATCGACGGCATCGCGTTCGCCATCATCGCCTTTGACCTGGGGATCAGCGGCGCGCCGATCCTGGCCGCCGTCACCGCCGGGGCCGCCCTCGGCTTCCTGTTTCACAACTTCCACCCGGCGTCGATCTTCATGGGGGACGCCGGGGCGAACCTCCTCGGCTACCTGCTCGGGGTCGTGGCGGTGGTGGGCTCGCTGAAGACCAACGCGGTGGTCGCGCTGGTCGTGCCGCTCGTCATCCTGGTCATCCCGTTCCTGGACACCGGCTTCGTCATCGCCAAGCGCCTGAAGTACGGGCGCAAGCCGTGGGCCGCCGACGCCAACCACTTCCATCACCGGATGGCCCGCATCGGCTTCTCCCAGCGCAAGACGGTCACCTACCTGTACGTGTGGTCGGCACTCATGGCCGGGCTGGCGGTGGCCCTGCGGATCGTCTCCCACCATCTGATCGAGCACGGCGACGCCAACCGGACGCTGTGGATCGTGCTCCTGATCGCCTACGCCGTCGTGTGCGCGGCGGCCAGTGTGTATCTCGTTTACGTCCTGGAGATCTTCAAGTTCAAGCGCCTGCGCGCGACGGAATTGCGGCGAGCCGATCCGACCACCTCCGAGCATGAGATCGACGTCAGCGTCAGCAAGGACATCGAGACCGGCGAGTTTGAGA
>JBPYFQ010000058.1:0-14545 GCA_051985625.1 Solirubrobacteraceae bacterium | reverse complement strand
CCAACGACATCGAGGCGCTGGAGCCCGGGCGCGGGTGCTACGCCGCGTTCCTGACGCCGAAGGGCAAGATGCTCGGCGACGTCCGGGTCCTGGACACGGGCGACGAGCTTCTGCTGGATACCGAGCGGGTCGCGCTCCAGGAGCTGTTCAACATGATCCGGCGGTTCAGCATCGGCTACGACGCGGAGCTGCACAAGCGCACGCTGGAGCGTGGGCTGGTGTCCCTACTGGGCCCCGAGGCCGCGGCTGTGGCCGGCGTCGAGGGCCTGGGAGCAGACGAGGACACCCATGTCGCGACCGAGGTCGACGAGATCCCTGCCCGAGCGATCCGCACCGATCTCGGCATCGACCTGCTCTGCGACGCCGCCGACACCGCGACCCTGACTGCGGCGCTCGCCGCCCGGGGGGCCGTGCCGATCTCCGACGCCGTGGCCGACTGCGTGCGCATCGAGCACGGCCGGCCGCGGTACGGCGTCGACCTCGACGACTCCGTCATCCCCCAGGAGGCCGACCTCAACGACCGCGCCGTCTCCTTTACCAAGGGCTGCTACGTCGGCCAGGAGACGGTCGCCCGGCTGTTCTACCGAGGCAAGCCGAACCGCACGCTGCGTGGGCTGCGCCTGTCCGCCCCCGCGGCGACCGGAGCGGAGGTCCGCTTCGGCGACCGGGTGGTCGGCCGGCTGGCCAGCGTGGCGGAATCCCCGGCGCTCGGCTCGGTGGCGCTGGCCCTCGTCCGCCGCGAGGCACCGCCGGGATCAACGGTGGCGGTCGGCGCCGACGAGGTCGAGGCCGTCGTCGTCGAGCTCCCGTTCACGCGCTGACCCGTCCGGCGGCGCCGCTGTCGCCGCGGCCAGGAGCGCTTCGAGCCGCCTCGCGTCCGGCGGCGGGCTCAGGATCAGCTGGGGTGCGTCTGGATGTGATGCCAGCCAGCTGCCGAGGATCCGCACCTCGTCGACCTCCGCCGGGGGGACGTGGGCGCCGACCTCGCCGGCCCGTCCCGCTCGGAGCAGGGCCCGTTCGGTCCGCTCGGCCAGCTCGCGCGCCCCGCCGGTCAGCCGACCGAAGTCGACGAGCCGTCCCCCCACCAGCCAGAACGCCTCCACCGCGGGCTCGGTCGGGTGCCGCGCCAGGACGAGCCGCGATCGGGCGTGGGTGGCCTCCAGCACCCCGTCCAGCCGGTCGAGGATGACGGTCAGCCGGCGGGCGCGCCGGCGCAGCGCCTCGGCCCGCTCGAACCGCTGCTCGGCGGCGGCGGCGCGCATCTGCCCGTACACGTGGGCGATCAGCGGCCGCTCGCGCCCGGTGTCGACGAACAGGGCCAGTACCTCGTCGAGGCGCCGCCGGTACAGGTTGGGATCCAGGTCGCCCAGGCACGGCGACAGGCAGCGCCCCATCTGGCCGTACGCCGAGGGATGGTCGCGGCGGGGCAGGCGCCGGCCGCAGTGGCGCAGGCCGAACAGCGAGTCGAGCTGCTCGACCAGCTCGGCGGCCAGCCGGCGCCCGCGCACCGGCCCCACCGTCACCCCGTGCCCGGGCGCCGGATCCGGCGAGACCTCCAGGATCGGGTACGGGATGTCGAGGCGACAGCGGATGTAGACCAGGCGGTCGTCGCGGCGGGTCAGCCGCTTGTTGCCGGGGGGCCGGAGCTCCTTGATCAGCCGGTTCTCCAGGACGAGCGCGCCCAGCTCCGAGCCGGTCGTGCGGTAGTCGACGACCGACGCATGCGCCGTCCAGGCCGCCTGCGGTGTCGACGGAGCGAAGTGGGCCCGGGCGCGGCTGCGGATCGAGACCGATTTGCCCACGTAGAGGATGCGCCCGGATTCATCGCGGAACAGGTACACGCCGGGATCACGCGGGAGATCGGCGAAATCAGGCGGCTCGCGCAGGCCGGGAATACGCCCGCGCCCACCCCCCTCCGAGCCGGCGCGCCGGGCCCGCCGGCGCGGCCGCATCAGCGCCACCGCATCGGCCACCGTCGGCGCGTTGGCGCACAGCCGCGGGAACAGAGCGCACAGCACGCGGCCGCAGGTCTCGGCATCGGCCAGGGCGCGGTGGGCCGACTCCACCTCGATCCCCAGCGCGTCGGCCAGGACGCTCAGCCCCCGGCGGCGCTGCAGCGGCAGCAGCAGCCGGGCCAGGGCGGCGGTGCAGATGACCGGCGGATCCGGCCACTCCAGGCCGATCCGGTCAAACGCCTGGCGCAGCACCCGCCGGTCGAACGGCGCGTTGTGGGCGACCATGACCCGCCCCTCCAGCCGCCGGGCCAGCTCCGGGAGCACGTCCTCCAGCGCGGGGGCGCCGTCGACCATCGCCTGGGTGATCCCGGTCAGCCGCTGCACGCCCCGCCGGAGCGGCGCGCTCGTCCGGCATAGCGAGCTCCAGCGATCGTGCAGCTCGCCGCCGCCGACCAGGACCGCACCCACCTCGGTCATCTCGCACCGCTCCCCGGCCAGGCCGTTGGTCTCCGTGTCGACGGCGAGGAACTCGGCGGTGGCAAGGGGGGCCGACTCCAGCTGCATCGCACGGTGATACGACGAGCCCCGGACGGCGTGCAGGAATCGGTGCGCCGGAGGGCGAAAACCAAGCGTGGCCCTGCGATTGCCACTCAGCCGACTGTCTCGACGACCGTCCGGATGGGTAGCATCGGCAATGCCCGCAAGGAAGGAGCCACCAGATGACAGCCACCGCCCCGGATACGGACCGATTGCGTGAGCTAGAGGCGGACACCCGTCAGGCGTGGACGGCCTACAGCGACCGGCTGCGCGAGCTCACCGGCGAGGAGTACGAGCGCGTCGAATCTGAGTCCTGGATCGAACTGCAGAACGAGCTTCAGCGCCTCGAGCGGGAGCGCGAGGCCCTCACGGCCAACCCCGCCTGACTCGGCTGATTCGCTGGAAAATGGGATAGGGTTCCCAACGGATCGCCCCGGTCGTCGGAATCAGAGCGGCGGGGTCATCCCGGAGAGGAGAGCCGGGTCCAGGATGCGCATCAGGACGATGGGAGCAATGGCGATCACCGCCGTGGCGGTCGCCGCGTGCGGCTCGACCGGGGGCAAGTCGGCCGCGGTCCTGCGACCGCCCAGCCCGGTCAACCTGAGCGTCTACATCAACGACTCGCGGATCTCGGTCTCGCCCGCCTCGGTCGGCGCCGGGCAGATCCTGTTCATCGTCACCAACCAGGCCAGCCACTCCGTGGCGCTGGCGATTTCCGACGGCCCCCACACCCTCGCCACGACGGCCCCGATCAACCCGCAGGGCACGACCCAGGTGAGCGTCAACACCCGGCCGGGCCGGTACACGATCGCCGCCGCGGCCCACGGCGCCACCGAGGCGCAGCTGACCCAGCACTCGCCGATCGCCCCGGCCACCGTCCACGTGGGCCACCCCCGCCCCAGCTCCGGCAACCAGGTCAACCAGCCGTAGCGGCCCGGCCGGCGCCGCCGGCGGAGGGGTGGAGCGGCGGAACGGCCCAGGCAACCCGGCCGGCGTAGCCGACGCAGCGGCGGAGCGGCGGGCCTCCGGCGGGCGCCGCCGCGCGGCCTACTACCGGGTACGATCACTCGGACCTCGACCCCTGACCCCAGGAAGGTGAACCACACAAGTGGCCGTCGATCTCAGCCAAGTTGCCCACATCGATACCGAGCCGGGCGAACTCCCGCGCACCATGACCGCATGGGTCATCCGGGAGGAGCGCCAGGGCGAGCCGGTCGATGCGTTCCAGCTGGAGGAGATCGAGGTACCGGAGCCCGGCGCCTTCGAGGTGATCGTCCGCGTGATGGCGGCGGGCGTGAACTTCAACAACGTGTGGGCGGCTCTCGGCGAGCCCGTCGGCGTGTGGCGCTACGGCGACCATCCGCAGTGGGGCCATCACATTGGCGGCTCGGACGCGTCCGGGGTGGTCTGGAAGGTCGGCGAGGGCGTGACCCGCTGGAAGCCCGGCGACGAGGTGGTCATCCACTGCAACCAGGCCTCCTATGAGGATCCCGAGGTGCACGGGCTTGACCCGCTGGCCGCTCCGTCGCAGCAGATCTGGGGCTATGAGACGACCTGGGGCTCGTTTGCCCAGTTCTGCAAGGTCCAGGCCCAGCAGCTGCTGCCCAAGCCCAAGCACCTGTCCTGGGAGGAGGCGGCCTCCTACGGGCTGACCTACTTCACCGCCTACCGGATGCTGATCGACCGCTGCAAGCTGCAGGCCGGCCACCGGGTGCTGATCTGGGGCGCCGCGGGCGGCCTGGGCGTGTTCGCCACGCAGCTGTGCGCGCTGACCGGCGCCGACGCGGTCGGCGTGGTCTCCTCCGACGAGAAGGGCGACCTGATCGAGCAGCTGGGCGCGGTCGGCTACATCAACCGCAGCGAGTACAGCGGCATGATGCGCCAGGGCGACGAGACCGCCGAGGAGGAGAAGGCGCGGTTCAAGGAGTCCCGCCGGTTCTGCAAGGCGGTCGAGGAGAAGCTGGGCGGCCCGCCGGACATCGTCTTCGAGCACGTCGGCCGGGCCACATTCCCCACCTCGGTGCTCTGCGTCAAGCCGTTCGGCAAGGTCGTCATCTGCGGCGCCACCTCCGGCTACCAGCTTGATTTCGACGTGCGCTACCTGTGGATGCGCCAGAAGGAGATCGTGGGCTCGCACTTCGCCAACGCCTGGGAGGCGATGAAGGCCAACGAGCTGATCGAGGCCTCCAAGATCCGCCCGGTGCTGTGGCAGACGATGGGATTCGAGGGCGTGGCGGACGCGCATCAGCTGCTGCGCGACAATCGACACCTGGGAAAAATCGCGATCCTCGTCGGCGCGACCGGCGAGGGACAGGGCAGGACGGCCGAGGGACCAGGCGCCATCCGAGCCGAGGTAGGAGCATAGATATGGCTGATCTCGTGTGGGTGCAGTGGTACGCGACGATCGCGCGGAAGGACGCGTTCGCCGCTGAAGTGGCGGCGGTGGCGCCGATCGCGCTGCGCTACGGCGCCCAGCAGTACCGGGTCCACGTCTCCAACGACGACCGCTACCGCATCACCCAGATGTCCTGGTTTGAGAACAAGACCGACTGGTACCGCTATTGGGACGGGCCGGAGATGATCGAGTTCCGCGCCCGCAACTCCGGGCGCTACCAGATCCCCGTCACCTACGTCTGGCACGACGAGATCGCCGCCGGCGAGCTCGGCCCGCGGGTCCCGAACGGCGCCAACGGGGTCAACGGCCCCAACGGCGTGCCGTCAGCGCCGGCGCCGGCCACTCCGGGCGCGCGCTGAGGCCAGCGGCGCGCCGCGCGGCCCGACCTCAGCCGTCAGAGGCCCCGGGATCCGCCGGCACGCGCAGCGCCACCTCCAGCCAGAACCGCGCGTCCGGGTCGTCGAGCGCCGGGCCGAACAGCTCCCGCAGGCGCCCCAAGCGGTAGCGGGCGGTCTGCGGGTGGATCTCCAGACGGTGGGCGACCGTGCTCAGCCGCCCCTGCTCGGCCAGCCAGACGCGCAGGGTCTCGGTCAGACGGCCCCGTGACCCCGGCGTCAGGCCGGCCAGCGGCGCCAGCCAGTCCGCGGCCAGCTCAGCGGCCAGGGGCGGGTCGCTGCGCAGCAGCAGCTCGCCCGCCCGCTCGCGGGCGGCGACCGTCGCGCCGTCGGGGTCGGCCAGCTCGACCGCGGCCTGGGCCCGCAGAAAGCTGGTCCGCGCCCGGGTCCAGTCGACGGTCGTCCCCAGGCCCGCGCGGGCCTGGGCGCCCGCCACCGCCTGCTCGATGGCCGCCCGGCGCCCGGGCCCATCCGGATCGGCCACCAGCGCGCAGACCACGTCGCCGATCGACTCGCTGATGGCCGGCTCAGGCAGCCGGCCGGGGACCGCCTCGCGGTCATCGCCGACGATCGCGACGGCGCCCAGCGTCCGGGGCAGCGGCCAACCGGCCTCGGCCGCCGCGGCCTCGACCACGTCGGGGTCAGCCGGGGACTCGCGCACCAGCATCCGCACCAGGCGCCGCCGGCGCAGCGCGGCCTCGCCGGCCGCCGCCGACTGCTCCTCCGCGTACCCCTCGGCCGACTCGGCCGACAGCAGGTCGATGTAGGCGAAGATCGACTCGGCGAGCAGGTACAGCGTCTGGGGGTCGAGCCCAGCCGCGACCCCGAGCGCGGCGAACCGCCGCCAGGCCACCCGGGCCCCGACCCGATAGGCGCCGAGCAGCGATTCGAGGCTGCGGCCGGCCCGCATCTCCCCGTGTCCGAGCCCCCGGTAGACATCCTGGCGCTCGACCGGGCCGCCGGCCTCGATCTCGGCCAGGAAGTGGCGCAGCGCCTCGTGCACGCCGATCCTGACCCCATCGCCGAATGGACCGTCGAGTGGACGGGCATAAGCGGGTACAGTCGCTACTGCCTGGGTGATTTCGCCGGCCACATCGTCGAGCGCCGGGCGCAGGACCGTCACAACTTCGGCCGGGAGTTCGTGCCACGGCTGATCAGGCATTTTTCATATCCCCCGCACAGTATTCGTGGTAAGCCTCATGCTACGCACCGAAGAAATTTGCATCAGACCGACGTATGATCGGTCCCACTCATGAGCCGCGCACATAAGATCGGCAACCTCGTCGGCGTCGCCGCGCCCCCGCTGGGCCTGATCGTCGCCATCGTCCTGCTCTGGGATCGCGCCATAGGACCACTGGAACTCGGGCTGATGATCGGCCTGTATGTGGTGACCGCCCTCGGCGTGACGCTCGGCTACCACCGGATGTTCACCCACCGTGCGTTCGAGGCCTCGCGACCGTTCCGGGCGATCGTCGCCGTGCTGGGCTCGATGGCCGTGGAGGGATCGGTCATCACCTGGGTAGCCGACCACCGCAAGCATCACGCGTTCACCGACATCGAGGGCGATCCGCACTCGCCCCACCTCTCCGGCCCCGGGTTCGTCGGCGCCATCAAGGGGCTGTGGCACGCCCACATCGGCTGGCTGTTCGAGACGGTTGGCAGCGCCGAACGGGAGCGCTTCGCGGCGGACCTGGTCAAGGACCGTGCCATGCGGGTCATCGACAAGCTGTTCTTCCTGTGGGTGGCGCTCGGCTTCGTGATCCCGTTCGCCCTGGGCTGGATCGTCGGCGGCGGGCTGGGCACCGCGCTGACCGCGCTGTTGTGGGGCGGGCTGGTCCGGATGTTCCTGCTGCACCACGTGACGTGGTCGATCAACTCCGTCTGCCACTTCTTCGGCCGCCGGCGGTTCGACGTCGAGGACGAGTCGCGCAACGTGTTCTGGCTGGCGCCGTTCTCGATGGGCGAGGCCTGGCACCACAACCACCACGCCTTCCCCACCTCCGCCTTCCACGGGCTGCGCCTGTGGGAGCGGATGGCCGATCCCACCGGGCTGCTCATCGCCCTGCTGGAGAAGCTGGGACTGGTCTGGAACGTGGTGCGGGTCAGCCCGGACCGTCAGGCCGCCAAGGCGCTGCCGACGACGCCCCGCGGCTCGAAGACGCTGCCGGCCTGATCAGCTCAGCCGGCCTCGAGGGGGCCCATCGTCAGACCCGCATCGTCCAGCGCGTTCCAGTAGCCCTCGGCCTCCTCCCGGGGGCCGCTCCACACGATCGCCAAGCCGTGATTGTGGATCTGATCGGCGATCCGGTAGCCATCGGCGAGGGTGACGCCGGGGACAATTCGGGAGAGTGTCTCGGCCACGTGGTCGAAGGTGTTGAAGTCGTCGTTGAGGACCACCACCCGCCAGTGGCCGCCGAGACCGCCTCCGGGGAGACCGGTCTTGGGCAGCTCGACCGTCACGGACATCGTGGCCAGCATAGCGCCGGACCGCATTCCCGTCAGGGGCTCGAGCGGGCCGTGCGCTTGGTCCAATATCGCTCGTATCCGGCGAACAGGTGTTCGATCGGCGAGGCCTGCTCGTAGGCGCCGGCCAGATCCGGACAGGCCTGGCGCTCGATCTCCTGGCGGATGCTCGCCTCGAACGTCCCCCGGTCGCTGGAGCGGGCCAGCTCGGCCCAGGCGTCGAGCCGCGAGGCGAGCTCGTCCAGCTGGCGATCGACGTCCTCGCCGACGCCGAAGTGGGTCACGGCCACCCGGTCCGGTCGCCACGCGCGCACCGTGGCGATCGACTCGTGCCAGGCCTCGACGTCAATGTCCGGCGGCGGGGTCGGCGGGACCGTCAGCGGGTCCGGGGCGATCCGCACGCCGGCGACATCCCCCACGAACGCCGTTCCGTCGTGTAGGAACGACACGTGGTGGGACGCGTGACCGGGCGTGTAGGCGACCTCCCAGTCGTCGAGCACGGTCTCCCCGCCGGACAGCACCTCCAGGTTGTCCTCGGGGACCGGCAGCATCTCCCCCCACAGGCGCTCCATGTCATCGCCCCACACCCGGCGCGCGCTCTCGTAGAGCCGGGCCGGCTCGGCCATGTGGCGGGCGCCGCGCTCGTGGACGTAGACGCGGAGGTCCGGCCAGCGCCCGACGAGCGAGCCGGCGGCGCCGGCATGGTCGAGGTGGACGTGAGTGAGCAACAGCACACGGGGCCGATCGTCCCCCAGCGCCTCGAGCAGCACCGGCAGGCACGAGCTCGGCCCCGGGTCTACGAGCACGTCGCCGACCTGGTAGCAGGCGATCACGCGCGCGCGCCCCGCATGCTGCAGATCGATGAGCCGCACCCGGGACGGCCGCGCTACTCAGAGAGACGGCGGTTGGCGGCCTGAGAGGCCGGCCGGATCACCGCGGTCGTGTCGTCCGAGGTGGAGTGCTTCTCGGCCGTGGCGTCCCCGGCCGGATCGGGTTGGGCCGGGGACTCCTGGGCCGGGTCGCGCTCGGCCGTGGGCTCCTCGCCCTCCGGGCCGGGCTCGTCGATGCCCTCCTCCCCGGCGTGCGGCTCGGCCGGGCCGTCCTCGGAGCGGCGCAGCGGCTGAAACGCGACGGTCTCAGTGACATCCGCGTCGTCCGCCTCGGCGTCGTCGGTCGGGTCGACGTCGGAGTCGGCCTCGGCGTCATACGGGGCGTCCTCGTAGTACTCCTCGTCGGCCTCGTCGGCGAACGAGGCTGCCTGCGGCCGGGTCTCGTCCGCGTCCCGCTCGGCGCCGGCGTCGGCCGGGAAGCGCTCGACGGCGGTCTTGGCCAGCGCCAGCAGCTGAGCGGCCAGCTCCTCGGCGTCGCCGACGATCCGCTGGCGCTCCAGCCAGATGCGGTCGGTGTCCGCGTCCAGATCGTGGACCCGCTGCTCGGCGGCGCCGGCGATCTGGGCGGCCTCCCGGCGGGCCTCCTCCATCCGGTCCTCGGCTTCGCTGCGGGACTGGATCGTGATCTGCTCGGCGGTCTCGTGGGCACGCTGGAGGATCCCGGTGATCTCCTCGCCAACGCGCTCCAGCGCCCGCCGCACCGCGGCCTCGGGCGACCGGGTCGCCTGGAGCTCGGCGACGAGCTGGCGGGTCCGGCGCACGTACTCGTCGACGGCGACGCGGTCATAGCCGCGCAGCGCCATCGGGAAGTCCGCATCGACGACCGACAGGGGATCATCGGGCAGCGACTCGAGGGGCCGGGTGATCTCCTGGAGGATCGCGTGCTCTTCGGCAGCTGAGCTTTGATCGGGCATGGTGATCTGGGCCATTGTGGCACGTCGCTGCAGATGCCATCCATACAATGCCGCCGATGGAAGAAACCGTGCACCTGCCTGAGCGAGACCGCCCGTGGATGATGCGAACCTACGCCGGGCACTCGGACGCCAAACGCTCGAACGAGCTGTATCGCCGGAATTTGGAGAAAGGGCAGACGGGCCTGTCGGTCGCCTTCGACCTGCCCACCCAGACCGGTTATGACCCCGACCACGAACTGGCCCGGGGCGAGGTCGGCAAGGTCGGCGTCTCGATCGCCCACGAGGGCGACATGCGCACGCTGCTCGACGGGATCCCGCTGGACCGGATGAACACGTCGATGACGATCAACGCCACCGCCGCCTGGCTGCTGGCGCTCTACATCGTGGCCGCGGAGGACCAGGGCGTCGATCAGTCCGCGCTGCAGGGCACGACCCAGAACGACATCCTCAAGGAGTACCTGAGCCGGGGCACCTACGCCTTCCCCCCCGGCCCCAGCATGCGCCTGATCGCCGACACAATCGCCTACACGGTCCGGCACGTGCCCAAGTGGAACCCCATCAACATCTGCTCCTACCACCTCCAGGAGGCGGGCGCGACGCCGGTCCAGGAGATCGCCTACGCGATGAGCAACGCCATCGCCGTGCTCGACGCCGTCCGCGAGCGGGTGCCGGAAGAGCTGATGGGCGACGTGTTCGGGCGGATCTCGTTCTTCGTCAACGCCGGCGTGCGCTTCATCGAGGAACACGCCAAGCTGCGGGCGATGGCCCAGCTGTGGGACGAGCTGGGCCGCGATCGCTACGGCGTGGAGAGCGACAAGCATCGCCGCTTCCGATACGGGGTGCAGGTCAACTCGCTGGGGCTGACCGAGGCCCAGCCGGAGAACAACGTCTACCGGATCGCGCTGGAGGCGCTGGCCGTCTCGCTGGGCCGCAACGCCCGGGCCCGGGCGATTCAGCTGCCGGCCTGGAACGAGGCGCTCGGCCTGCCCCGGCCCTGGGACCAGCAGTGGTCGCTGCGCCTCCAGCAGGTCCTGGCCTACGAGACCGACCTGCTGGAGTACCCGGACATCTTCGAGGGCTCGAAGGTGATGGAAGGGCTCGTCGACGAGCTCGTGGCCGGCGCCCGTGCGGAGATGGGACGGGTAGCCGAGGCGGGCGGCGCCGTCCAGGCCGTCGACTACATGAAGTCGGCGCTCGTCGAGTCCCACCGGGAGCGCTGGCGGCGGATCGAGTCCGGCGAGCTGACCGTCGTCGGCATGAACAAGTTCGAGTCCACAGAGCCCTCGCCGCTGACCGCCGACGCCGACGGCGGCATCCTCGTCGTCGACCCACAGGTGGAGGCCGAGCAGAAGGCGGCGCTGGACCGATGGCGGTCCGACCGTGATCAGGCCGCCGCCGACGCGGCCCTGGCCGACCTGGCCCGGGTCGCCCGCGACGACTCGGAGAACATCATGCCGGCCACGATCGCCGCCGCCCGGGCGGGCGTCACCACCGGCGAGTGGTCGCAGACCCTGCGCGAGGTGTTCGGCGAGTACCGCGCCCCGACCGGCGTCGGCGAGGCGGCCGGCGTCCCCGGTGAGGACCTCAACCAGCTGCGCGACGAGGTGGAGCGGCTCAGCGAGGCGCTCGGCCGGCGGCTGAAGTTCCTGGTCGGCAAGCCGGGCCTCGACGGGCACTCCAACGGCGCCGAGCAGATCGCCGTCCGGGCCCGCGACGTCGGCATGGACGTCGTCTACGAGGGCATCCGCCTGACGCCGTCCCAGATCGCCGGCTCGGCCGCCCAGGAGGGCGTGCACGTGGTCGGCCTGTCCATCCTGTCGGGCTCGCACGCCGAGCTCATCCCGTCCGTGCTCGAGGCGCTCGCCGAGGCCGGCATCGGCGACGTGCCGGTCGTGGTCGGCGGGATCATCCCGGAGAGCGACGCCCAGGCGCTCCGCGACGCCGGGGTCGCCGCCGTCTACACCCCCAAGGACTGGGACCTCAACGCGATGATGCGCGACATCGTCGGTCTGGTGAGCGAGCGCGCCGACTCAGCCGCACCGGCTTGAGCGCCGGCCCGGGCGACGGCCGTACGCTCGGCGCCCGCCTGCGCGACGGCGATCTGACCGCCGCGGCGCCGGTCCTCAACCTGGTCGAGAGCCGGAGCGCCGAGGCCCGGGCGCAGACCGAGGCGCTGCTCGCCGCCGTCTCACCCACCGCGCTGGGCGGCGAGGCCCCGGGCCAGGTCGTCGGCGTGACCGGCCCGCCCGGCGTCGGCAAGTCCTCATTGTTGTCCCGAATGGTCGCCGCCTGGCGCGCCGCGGACCGGTCGGTGGCGGTGCTCGCCGTCGATCCCAGCTCTCGCCGGTCCGGCGGGTCGCTGCTCGGCGACCGGGCCCGGATCGAGCGCGACCCGCGCGACGCCGGCGTGTTCATCCGCTCCACCGCGGCCGGCGATCGGCTCGGCGGCCTGGCTCCGGCCACCCGCGCGGCGGCGACCGCCCTGGCCTGCGCGTTCGACGTCGTGGTCATCGAAACCGTCGGCGTCGGCCAGTCCGAGACCGAGGTGGCCGACGTGGCCGATGGGGTCGCCGTCGTCGTCCAGCCCGGTTCCGGCGACGTGCTCCAGTTCCTGAAATCCGGGATCATGGAGATTCCCGACGTGCTCGTCGTGACCAAAGCCGACCTGGGGCAGGTGGCGACGCGGGCCCTCACCGACCTGCGCGCCGCCCTGCGGTCGCTCGGCTCCACCGAGACCGCCGTGGTGGCGGTGTCCTCGGTCGCGCCGCCCACGGGCATCGACGACCTGATCGGCGCGCTGGACGCCCACCAGGCGCGGCTCGACCTCCCCGCGCGGCGTACCCACAGCCGGCGGATGCACGCGCTGGCCGATTTCGCCGCCGAGCACGGCGACCGCGGCCTGCGGGCGCTCGGCGGGCGCCGGGAGGCCGAGCGCTGGCTGGCCGGGCAGGACCCGGGGCGCGATGTCGCCGGCCTCACGCACGAGCTCGAGCGGCGGGCCGCGGAGTGAGGCGCGCCCGCACCGCCCCGCGGATCGTGCTGCCCGAGCGCCCGCTCATCGCCGGCGAGACGTCGCTGCGGGCCTGGCGGGACTCCGACGTGGCCGCGCTGGTGCGGGCCTGCCAGGACCCGGAGATCGTGCGCTGGACGCGGGTCCCGGCCGCGTACGGGGAGGCGGACGCCCGGCTCTACCTGCGCCAGCGCTACGACGCCACGTTCGCCGGGGTGACGGCGCCGTTCGCCATCGTCCACGCCGGCACCGAGGAGTTGCTGGGGTCGATCTCGCTGATGCGCTTTGACTGGCGCCACGCCCGCGGCGAGGTCGGCTACTGGCTGGCCGCGGCGGCCCGGGGCCGGGGCCATGCCACCCGGGCGGTCCGGCTCATCTGCGCGTGGGGCTTCGATGCGCTGCGGCTGGAGCGCATCGACCTGATGGCGGCGACCGGCAACCCGGCCTCCCAGCGGGTCGCCGAGCGGGCCGGTTTCACCCGCGAGGCCGTGCTGCGCTCCTACATGGAGGGCACGTACGAGCGCCAGGACATGGTGGCGTTCGGGCTGCTCCGGGGCGAACTGACCCGCTAGCGGGGGGTGGCCAGCGAGGCCAGGCGCCAGCCGTTCGGGGTGTTGACCAACTGCACCGTCTCCAGCGACGACTGCTGCCCCTTAGCGGAGGCCAGCACGTCGGCCGCCGCCGTGGAGCCCGAGACGCTGACCTTCGAGACGCTGAGCGTGGGGTCGGTGACGCTGGCGAAGTACGTCTGCATCGCCTGCTCGCAGCTCACGCCGGCGTCGCTGAACCGCTGGACCAGGGCGGGCGCCAGGACCTGCCCGCAGAGCACCGAGGCATCGTGGCTGGCGACCGCATGGGCGAACTGCTGCAACTTGGCCTGAACCTGCTGGTTGGCGCTGGCCCCGCAGCCCGCCAGTGCCCACGCGGCACCGAGAAGGGCGAGCCCGCGTGCCGTGCGCATGCCGGCAAGGCTACCCTTTGGACCATGAGCACTGAGCCACTTCGCGACGGGACCGCTGAACCAGTTCGCGACGGGGCCGTCGAGCCGCTGCGCGACGGGCACGGCCGGCTGATCGGCGACCTTCGGGTGTCGGTCACCGACCGCTGCAACTTCCGCTGCCAGTACTGCATGCCCGCCGAGGGCCTGCCCTGGCTGGAACGGGAGGAGATTCTCACCTTCGAGGAGATCACGCGCCTGGTGGCGCTGTTCGCCGCGATGGGCGTCGGCGACGTGCGGCTGACCGGCGGCGAGCCGCTCGTCCGGCGAGACTTCCCCGTGCTGGCCGGGATGCTGGCCGGCGTCGACGGGGTCCACGACCTGTCGGTGACCACGAACGGCTTTCTCCTGGCCCGCGACGCCGCCCGCTTGGTGGCGGCCGGGATCGACCGCTTCAACGTCTCCGTCGACTCGCTCCAGCGCGACCGCTTCTACCAGCTGACCCGCCGCGACGCCCTGGACAAGGTCCTGCACGGCCTCGAGGTGCTGGCCGGCTTCCCGGAGGCCCATCCGATCAAGATCAACGCCGTCGCCATGCGCGGGTTCACCGAGGAGGAGGTCATTCCCTTCGCGGAGTTCGCCCGGCAGACGCCGTACCAGGTGCGGTTCATCGAGTTCATGCCGCTCGACGCCGACCGGTCCTGGACGCGCAGCCAGGTGCTGACCGGCGCCGAGATCCGCGAGGCGATCCACGCCGCCTACCCGCTGGAGGCCGAGCCTCGCGAACCCAACTCGACCGCCCGCGTCTACCACTTCGCCGACGGGCAGGGACGGATCGGGTTCATCAACCCCGTCTCCGAGCCGTTCTGCGCCGACTGCAACCGGGTCCGGCTCACCGCCGATGGCCGGCTGCGCACCTGCCTGTTCTCACTCAACGAGACCGACCTGCGCACCCCGCTGCGCACCGGCGCCACCGACGCCGAGCTGGAGCGGATCATCCGCGACGCCGTCTGGCGCAAGGAGCTCAAGCACCACGTGGGCGAGCCCGG
>JBPYFQ010000057.1:0-56111 GCA_051985625.1 Solirubrobacteraceae bacterium | reverse complement strand
GCTGCGCCGCAGCCGGCCGAGGCTGCACCGCAGGCTGCGCCCGCTGCGCGGCAGCCGGCTGAGGCCGCACCGCAGGCCGCACCGCAGGCCGAGACGCCTGCCGCGGCGGAGCCGGCCCCGACGCCAGCCGCTCCTCAGCCCACCGAGGCCCCCCAGCCCACCGAGGCCCCTCAGCCCGCGGAGGCCCCGCAGCCGCCCGCGCCCGCGCCGGAGCCCGAGGCCGCCGCGCCTGAGGCTCCCGCGGTCCCGGAGGCGCCCGCCGCCCCCGCCGAGGAGGCGGCCGAAGCAGCCGGCGCGCCCGGGCCACCGGCCGACACCCCCGCCGAGTCGAACGCACAGGAGCAGTCATGAGCGCGGTTACCGCCCAGGACGTCAAGGCCCTTCGAGACCGCACCGGGGCCGGCATCGTCGCCTGCCGCGACGCGCTGACCGAGGCCGGCGGGGATCTGGAGCAGGCCGTCGAGCTGCTGCGCGCCCGGGGCGAGGCGCAGGCGGCAAAGCGGTCCGGCGCCGAGGCCACCGAGGGCGTGATCCAGAGCTACATCCACGCCAACAACAAGATCGGTGCGCTGGTGGAGGTCGACTGCCAGACCGACTTCGTGGCGCGCAACGACAAGTTCGTCGAGTTCGCCCGGGACGTCGCTCTCCACATCGCCGCCGCACCAGCGATCCTTGCCATTACCGAGGACGAGGTCCCAGCCGACGATCGGGAGCGGGAGGTCCGGATCTTCACCGAGCAGGCGGCCGACCGACCCGAGAACGTGCGTGAGCGGATCGTCTCCGGCAAGCTCGACAAGTGGCTGGACGACGTGGTCCTCCTGCGCCAGAAGCACGTCAACGAGGACAAGCACGGCGGCAAGACGATCGAGGAGCTGCGCGCGGCGCTGTCGGCCGAGACCCGGGAGAACGTGGTCATCCGGCGGTTTTCCCGCTTCGCCATCGGCGGCTGAGGTACTGTCGAGGGCGGCGATCCAGGAGGGGCTTGAGCAGATGACCGAGATGACAGATGAGCTGCTGGCGGATGCGGGCGAGCGCATGGCCAAGTCCGTCGAGGCGATGCGCCACGAGTTCGGCTCGGTCCGCACCGGCCGGGCGACCCCGGCGCTGCTCGACCGGATCTTCGTCGACTACTACGGGACCGCGACGCCGCTCAAGCAGCTGGCCACGATCAGCGCCCCCGAGCCCCGGCTGCTCACCGTGCAGCCGTACGACAAGAGCTCCATCAAGGCGATCGAGCGGGCCATCCTGGAGTCCGATGTGGGCCTGACTCCCGGCAACGACGGCAACCTGATCCGCCTGAGCATCCCGGAGCTGACCGAGGAGCGCCGGCGCCAGCTGGTCAAGGTGGTCCGGCACATCGCCGAGGAGGGCCGGGTCGCCATCCGCAACATCCGCCGCGACGTCATGCACGACCTGCGGGAGCTCAAGGAGGCGGGCGAGGCTGGGTCCGACGACGAGCACCGGGCCGAGGTGGAGCTGCAGAAGGTGACCGACGGCCGCATCGCCGAGCTCGACGAGCTGCTCAAGCACAAGGAAGAAGACATCCTCGAGGTGTAACCCCCGGTGGACGCGCAACAGGCCACCCGGGATACCACGTCGTCTCCCGCCGCCGACTCCGGTCGGCGGGCGCGCTACGTGGCGATCATCACGGACGGGAACGGACGCTGGGCCCAACGCCGCGGGCTGCCCGTGATCGCCGGCCACGAGGCCGGCGCCGATGTGGTCAAGGCCCGCCTGCGCGATGCCGTGGGGCTGGGGGTCAAGGAGCTGACCGTATATTCGTTCTCGACCGAGAACTGGTCACGCGACGCCGCCGAGGTGTCCGGGCTGATGGCCATGTTCAAGCGCCGCATCGAGCTGGAGACGCCCGAGCTGCACGCCGAGGGCGTGCGCATGCGCTTCCTGGGCCGGCGGGCCGACCCGGTGGCTCCGGAGCTGATTGAGCGGATGGAGTGGGCCGAGCAGGTGACCGCCGGCAACGACCGGATCACCCTGTTCGTGGCGTTCAACTACGGAGGCAGGGCGGAGATCCTCGACGCAGCGCGAAGCTTTACGGGGACCACCGAGGACGAGTTCCGCGCCCACCTGTACGCCCCGGACATGCACGACCCTGACGTAGTCATCCGCACCAGCGGCGAGCGCCGGCTCTCCAACTACCTGCTGTGGCAGGCCGCCTACTCGGAGTTCGTCTTCCGCGACGAGCTGTGGCCCGACTTCTCCCGGGAGGCGTTCGAGGACTCGCTGGAGGAGTTCGCCTCCCGCCGACGCCGGTTTGGAGGGCGCTGATGTCCGCCGCGCGCCGGCCGCCGGCCGATCGCCGCGGGCGCCGGCGGCCACCCGCGCCGCGTCCGGCCCGGCGCGAGCGTCCCGCCCGCCGGCCCAGGTCGTCCCGGTCTGAGGAGGACCAGGAGCCCCGGCGCAGCTCCGAGCTGCTGGCGCGGATCCTGGTGGCGGTCCCGGCCGCCATCCTGGCCATCGTCTTCGTGGACTTGGGCGGAACGGCCTGGGCGGTCCTGATGATCGCCATCGCCATCGCCTGCCTGTTCGAGCTCTACAGCCTGCTGGCGCGCTGGAAGCCGGCCTCGGCGGTGGGGTTCGCGTCGGCGGTCGCGCTGGTGCTGGCGGCCCGCTTCGGCACCGAGCGGACCGTGCTGGAGGTCACGATGGCGACGCTGCCGGTCGCGTTCCTCGTCGTCGCTGCCCGGGGGCGCAGCGGCCTGTCGACCGTGTCGATCGCGGGGACCCTCCTCGGCGTCTACTGGATCGGCCTGGCCTTCGCCCACTCCGTCCTGCTACGGGACCTGCCGCATGGGGGCGGGATCCTCATCGACATCCTGGTCGGCACGTTCCTCGGCGACACCTTTGCCTACATCGGCGGCCGGCTGTTCGGGCGCCGGCCGCTGGCCCCCAGCATCTCGCCCAACAAGACGTTCGAGGGGCTGGTGTGCGGGATGCTCGTCGCGATCCTGGCGGTGTTCATCGCCGGGCTCAACCAGCCCTGGCTGACCAAGGGAGACGCTCTGCTGCTCGGCGTGACCGTCGCCGTGCTGGGCCCGATCGGAGATCTGTTCGAGTCGCTGGTCAAGCGCGACGCGGGCGCCAAGGACGCCGGGCGGCTGTTCGGCGCCCACGGCGGGGCGCTGGACCGGGTGGATTCGGTCATCTTCACCGTGGTCGCCGGTTACTACGTCTGGGTCGCCCTCCTGCACTAGAGCCACTTAGAGCCCTGACGGACGGCGCCTACAATCGGCCGCGTGGCCCGGCGCCTCGTCATCCTCGGATCCACCGGCTCGATCGGCGTGCAGGCGCTCGACGTCGTCACGCGCGGCGGCGAGGACGCATTTGACGTCGTCGGCCTGAGCGCCGGCTCGGACTGGAAGGGGCTCGTCGACCAGGCGCGGCGGTACGGCGTCTCACGGATCGCCCTGGCCGATCCTCACGCGGCCGCCCAGGCCGCCGAGGCCTGGACCGAGGGCGAGGTCCTGGCCGGTCCGGACGGGCTGGTGGCACTGATCACCGAGGCCGAGTGCGACCTGGTCCTCAACGGGATCGTCGGCTCGGCCGGGCTGGTGCCGACGGTGGCGACGCTGGGCGAGGGGATCGACCTCGCGCTGGCCAACAAGGAGTCGCTGGTGGTGGGGGGCGAGCTGGTCACGGCCCTGGCCGAGGCCACCGGCGCCGCGATCATCCCGGTCGACTCCGAGCACTCCGCCCTGCACCAGCTGCTGGCCGCCGAGCAGCCGGGCACGGTCGACCGGCTCATCCTGACCGCCTCGGGCGGCCCGTTCCGGGGCCGGGGCGCGGCCGACCTGGAGGAGGTCAGCGTCGAGCAGGCGCTGGCCCACCCCACCTGGTCGATGGGCGGCAAGATCACGATCGACTCCGCCACCTTGATGAACAAGGGGCTGGAGCTGATCGAGGCCCACCACCTGTTCGGGACGCCCTACGAGCAGATCGACGTCGTCGTCCACCCCCAGTCGATCATCCACAGCCTGGTCCAGCTATGCGACGGAGCCACCCTGGCCCACCTGGGCTATCCGGACATGCGGGTTCCCATCTCCTACGGCCTCCATTACCCAGAGCGCGTCGACGTGCCGGTTCGCCCGCTTGACCTGGCCGAGCTGGGCGCGCTCACGTTCGAGCCGGCCGACACCGAGACGTTCGCCTGCCTGCGGCTGGCCCGCGAGGCCGGCGTGGCCGGCGGGACGGCGCCCTGCACGCTCAACGCGGCCAACGAGGTCGCCGTCCACGCCTTCCTGGGCGGGCGGCTGCGGTTCCTGCAGATCGCCGAGGTCATCGAGGAGACGCTCACCGGCCTGCCCGGCCAGCAGGTCCACTCGTTCGACTCGCTGGCGCACGCCGACGCCCTGGCGCGCCGACGGGCCGGCGAACTGGTGGAGTCTCTTACCCGCGCTTGAGTGACTGACTAGGCGCGCCTGCCACACTCGATCTCGCGTATGTCCTACGTCCTGGCGTTTCTCGGCTTTGCCGCCCTGATCATCCTGCACGAGGCGGGCCACTTCACGGCCGCCAAGGCGGTGGGCATGCGGGTGGAGCGCTTCTCGCTGTTCTTCGGCCCGATGCTGCTGAAATGGCGCCGCGGCGAGACCGAGTACGGCGTGGGGCCGATTCCGCTGGGCGGCTACGTGCGCATCACCGGGATGAGCCCGCGGGAGGACATCCCGACCGAGGTGCTTCCGCGCGCCTACTACAACCAGCCGGTCTGGAAGCGCGTGGTGGTCATCCTGGCCGGACCGGCGGTCAACCTCATCCTGGCCTTCGCGATCCTGTTCGGCATCTACTGGTCCGACGGGGTCAACCCAACGAACACCGTCGCGGCGGGCTCGTTGATCGCCCCGGCGTCGCACTATCTGCACGCCGGCGATCGGATCGTCGGCATCGACGGGCGGCGCAACCCGTCGGCCGATCAGATCTCCACCGTCGTCCGCAGCCACCGCTGCCCGGGCAGGCAGACGTCCGGGTGCCGGGCGGCCACTCCGGTGACGGTCACGGTGAAGCGGGGACAATCGCTGCACCGCTTCACCATTTACCCGGTCTACGACGCCGCCGACGGGTTCATGCGCCTCGGCTTCGGCTTCGGCAGCGCCCCGATGGGCCCCGGCGGCGCGGCGGGCGCCAGCGCGTCGCGGATGTGGTACGTCACACACGCCACGATCACCACGGTCGGGCGGCTGTTCGAGCCGCAGGAGCGCCGCCAGTTGCACGGCGTGGTGGGGACCTTCTCGGTCACCCAGCAGGAGTTCTCCTTCAGCACCGTCAACGCCCTGTACGTCCTGGCGCTCATCTCCCTGTCCCTGGCGGTCGTCAACCTGTTCCCGTTCCTGCCCCTCGACGGCGGCCACGTGTTCTGGGCGCTGGCCGAGAAGGTGCGGGGCAAGCGCATCCCGTTCAGCGTGATGGAGCGGGCCGGCGTGGTCGGCTTCGCCCTGATCATGCTGCTGTTCGTCATCGGGCTCAGCAACGACATCTCGACGCTGACCGGTCCGGGCTTCCACGTCACGCGCTGACCCGCGCGGCGCCTGCATCCCCCTGGCGCTGCTTTACTGCGCAGTAGGGGTCCCCGGCAGCGAGGAGAGACGAGCATGGAGAGCAGCACCACCAGCCAGGCGGCCGCGCCGCGCGGCACCGACGTCGCGACCTTCGCGCAGGCCGTCCGTGCCACGGCGGCGCGGCATCCGGAGATCGTGGCCGTGCGAACGCCGGACGACGCCGTCTCGCTGACCTGGGCCGAGCTGCTGGCGCGGGTGGACGCGATCGCCGGCGGGCTGGCCGGCCTCGGCGTCGGGCCCGGCGACGCCGTGGCGCTGATGCTGTCCAACCGGCCGGAGTTCAACATCGCCGACCTGGCCGTGGTCACCCTGGGCGCCACCCCGTTCTCGATCTACGTCACGTACCCGGCGCCGGAGATCGAGTTCCTGATCCGCGACTCCGGCGCCCGCGTGGCGATCGTCGAGCAGGCGTTTCTGGAGCCGATGCTGGAGGCGCGGCGCTCGCTGCCCGGGCTGGAGCACGTGATCGTCGTCGACGGGGAGCCGCCGGAGGGCGTGCTGGCCTTGGCCGAGGTGGAGGGCGCCGACCCGGCGTTCGACGGCGAGGCGGCGGCGGCGCGGGTGTCCCCGGATGACGTGCTGACGCTCATCTACACATCGGGCACCACCGGTCATCCCAAGGGCGTGGAGCTGACCCACCGCGCGGCGCTGTTCACCGCGGTCCACGTCAAGGAGCTCATGGACTTCCCGCCCGGCTCCCGGGTCATCTCCTGGCTGCCCTCGGCCCACATCGCCGAGCGGATGGCCCACCACTACATCCCGGTCGTGTTCGCCGCCACCGTGACGACCGTGCCCAACCCCCGCGAGGTCGTCTCCTACCTGCCCCAGGTGCGCCCCAACTGGTTCTTCGCCGTCCCCCGCATCTGGGAGAAGCTCAAGGCCGGGCTGGAAGCCATGCTCGCCTCCCAGCCCGAGGAGGCGCGGCGGCCGGTCGAGGAGGCGATGGCGGCCTCGCTGGAGCGGGTGCGCCTGCGCCAGCGGGGCGAGCCGGTGCCGGCCGAGCTGGAGGCGCGCGTGGCGGCCGCCGACGAGCAGATCTTCGCCAACATCCGCAAGATGCTGGGGATGGACGAGCTGAAGGCGGTTAACGCCGGCGCCGCGCCGACCCCGGTTGACGTCGTCGAGTTCTTCCACGCCCTGGGAGTCGAGCTGGCCGAGCTGTGGGGGATGTCGGAGACGTGCGGGACGGGCGCCGTCAACCGCCCCGGCCAGGTGAAGATTGGCACCGTCGGCCCCGCCTCACCGGGGGTCGAGCTCACGCTGGCCGAGGACGGCGAGGTGCTGTGCCGGGGAGAATTTCTGATGTCCGGCTACCGCAACCAGCCGGAGCGGACCGCGGAGACGATCGACGGCGAGGGCTGGCTGCACACCGGCGACATCGGCACGATCGACGAGGACGGCTTCCTCACGATCGTCGACCGCAAGAAGGAGATCATCATCAACGCCGCCGGCAAGAACATGTCCCCGGCCAACATCGAGGCGGCGCTGAAGTCCGGCAGCCCCCTGATCGGCCAGGCGGTCTGCATCGGCGACCGGCGCCCGTTCAACACGGCGTTGATCGTGTTGGATGCCGACTTCGCGCCCCAGTGGGCCGCCCAGAACGGCCTGGGGGAGCGCAGCTTCGAGCAGCTGGCCGCCGAGCCGGCGATGGTGGCGGCGGTTCAGGCCGGGGTGGATGCCGCCAACGAGCGCCTGGCCCGGGTCGAGCAGATCAAGAAGTTCACGATCCTGCCCGGCGACTGGCTGCCCGGCGGCGACGAGCTGACCCCCACCATCAAGCTCAAGCGGCGGCCGATCGCCGAGAAGTACGCCGAGGCGATCGATGCCATGTACGCGGCCTGAGGGGCCTTGGGGGTTTTCAGGTCCCATACGGGAGAAAGGCCCCAGAGCCCACTAACGAGCTGCGGCGATCGACCGGGAGACGAGCTCCACCGGGTGGTGGATCGGCAGCGGCGTGCCGAGCTGGCGCAGGTGGAGGTCCAGCTGGGCGGCGCATCCCGGGTTGCCCGCGGCGATCGCTTGGGCGCCGGTGGCGAGCAGGTTGCGCGCCTTGCGCTCGCCGAGCCCGGCGGCGGCCTCCGGCTGGACCAGGTTGTAGATCCCGGCCGAGCCGCAGCAGACGTCGCGCTCGGTGCCGACCTCCACCAGCTCGAGGTCCGGGATCGCCCGCAGCAGCTCCCGCGGGGCGCTGCGCACGCCCTGGGCGTGGGCCAGGTGACAGGCGTCGTGGTAGGCGACGCGCAGCGGGACCGGGCCGCGGGGAGCGCGCGCCTGGACCGAGCCGAGCAGCTCGGAGACGTCGCGCACCCGGGAGGAGAACTCCTCGGCCTCGGGCGTGCCCAACAGCTCTCCGTACTCCTTCATCGCCGACCCGCAGCCGGCGGCGTTGACGACGACGTAGTCGACGTCGGCGAACGCCCGGATCGTCTGCTCGGCCCGCTTGACCGCGGCCGGCTCCTCGCCGCCGTGGAACTCGAGCGCGCCGCAGCAATCCGGCGCAGTGGGGGCCAGGACCTCGAAGCCCTCCGCCGCCAGGGCGTGGACGGTGGCCCGGTGGACCCCCGGGTAAAAGACGCGCTGGACGCAGCCGAGCAGCAGCCCGACCCGGCCGCGCGGCGGGCCGACGGCTGGCGTGTGCTCCGGCACGCCCGCCTTGGCGGCGCGGCCGCTGGGCGCCTGAGGGGCGACCTTGGCGATCGCGGCCAGCCGGTCTGGGAGCCCCCGCTCCAGACCCAGCCGGCGCGAGGCGGCGAGCATCGGCGCCAGCGCCCGCAGCCGCTTGGGGTGGGGGAGCGTCTCGTACAGCATCCGGCGAATGGCCCGCTCCGCGGGCGTACGGGCGTGCTGGCGCTCCACCTGAGGCCGGACGCGTTCGATCAGGCGGTCGTAGCGGACCCCGGAGGGACACGCGGTGACGCAGGCCATGCAGCCCAGGCAGCGGTCGAAGTGGGTGACCATCTCGTCCGAGAGCGGCTGATCCTCGTTAAGCCCGTCGTTGATGAGCAGGATCCGGCCCCTAGGGGAGTCGGCCTCGGCTCCCCACAGCACGTAGGTGGGACACGTCTCCAGGCAGAACCCGCAGTGGACGCAGTCGTCGATGATCGACTGCTCCGGGGGCCGGTGGGTGTCAAATGCCGTCATGTTCAGTGGTCGCCTCCGTAGGCGTGGTTGCACCGAGAGTGGTCACCGGCGGATGCCTGGCGCGGACGCAGGAGGCGACGTGCAGCAGCGCTGCACGAGCCGACGAGGACAAAGCCAGGCACCGCCGGAGGCCGCTCGAATGCAAGCAGGCTTGCGGAGACGGCCACTAGATGCCTCCCACGAACAGCCCCGGGTTACACGTGCCGGCCGGATCGAACCGGGCCTTGATGCGCCGCATGAGCTCGAGCTCGCCGCCCGGCTTGACCCCCCAGGGGTCGGCCTGGGTCCGCAGGGACGCCGGGGCATCAAGGAGGACCGCCGGGGCGTGCGGCGGCAGCATGCCGCGGAGGCGCGGGACCGCGTCGGGCTCGACCGCGATGTAGCAGGTGCCGAGCGCCGCGCGGCCGACCAGCGTCCCCCCGCAGTCGTCGGTCGCCCGCAGGACGGCGGCCAGGTCGGTCGGCGCCACCGCCACCCGGACCATGGCCCCCTGGGCCGAGCGCTGCCCGGCGCGCTGGCGCTCCCACAGCTGGCCGTCGGGGTCGGCGACGTCAACCTCGGCCAATCCGGCGTCGGCCATCAGCCGGGCGGCCCGGCGGGCCCGGCGGACGGCCTGCGGTCCGGTGCACCGCGCCAGCAGGCCCCCGCGGCCGGCGCGCCAGGCCAGATCGAGCGCCTCGAACTCCAGCGGGGCCCGGGCCAGCGCGACCGCGGCCGCGGCCAGGCCGGCGGCGTCGGAGGCAGCGCCCAGCGCGGTGACGCTGCCCTCGTGCAGCGGGTGCAGGCGCACGTTGACGGCCAGGATCAGCCCCAGCGTCCCGAACGCCCCGGAGAACAGCTTGGCCAGGTCGTACCCGGCCACGTTCTTGATCACCTTGCCCCCGGCGCGGGCGATGGTCCCGTCGCTCAGGGCAACCGTGATCCCGACGACCAGGTCGCGGGGGGCCCCGTAGCGGTGGCGGAGCGGCCCGGAGTCCGCGGTGGCCACGACGCCGCCGATCGTGGGGGTGGGCGAGCCGGATCCGGCTCCGCCGTCCCCGCCGTTTGGCGCGGCGAGGGGCGGGTCGAGCGCCAGCATCTGGCCGGCGGCGGCGAACGTGCGCTGAGCGGTCACCAGCGGCACCCCGGCCTCGAGCGAGGCGGTCAGGTCGCCGGCGTTGTGCTCCAGGATCCGGTTCAGGCTGCCGGTGTGCAACTCGGCATCGGCCGGGGCGTCGGCGTGTCCCCAGCCGAGCTTCGTCCCGGCGCCGACGATCCGGACCCGGCGGCCGTCCGCCGTGGCCGCGGCCAGCGCTGCCGCCGCGTCCTCGAACGTCTCCGGGGAGAGACGGGTGACCGTTGCCACCCGCTAGAACCTCTCCGCGATGCCGGCCCGCTCCAGCGGGTGCTGGCGGTAGGGTCCGGGCACCTCGCCGCACAGCCGCGGGGTTGGCATCACCTTGCCGGGATTGGCCCGCCCGGCAGGGTCGAAGGCGCAGCGCAGCCGCTGGAAGGCGTCCAGGTCGGGCTCGCCGAACATCGAGGGCATGTAGGCCTTCTTGTCGACGCCGACGCCGTGCTCGCCGGTGATGGAGCCCCCGGCGTCGACGCACGCCTTGATGATCTGGCCGGAGAGCTCCTCGGCCCGCGCCGCCTCGCCCTCCGTGGCGTGGTCGTAGCAGACGAGCGGATGCAGATTCCCGTCCCCGGCGTGAAACACGTTGGCCACGCGCAGCCCGTACTCGTCGGCCAGCACGTCGATCCGGCGTAGGACCTCGGCCAGGCGAGTGCGGGGGATGACGCCGTCCTGGACGTAGTAGGCCGGCGCGATCCGCCCCATGGCCGCGAACGCGGCCTTGCGCGTGCGCCAGATGAGGTCCCGCTCGGCGTCGCTCTGGGCGATCCGGACGTCAAGCGAGCCGGCGGCGGCGCAGAGCGCCGTGAGCCGCTCCAGGCCGGCCACGCACTCCTCACGCGGGCCGTCGAGCTCGACGACGAGCGCCGCCCCGGCGTCCAGCCGGTAGCCGGCTCCGGTGGCCTGCTCGGCGGCCTTGATCGAGAGCGCGTCCATCATCTCGATCGCCCCGGGCACGATGCCGGCATCGACGATGGCGGTCACTGCATCGCCGGCGGCGCCCGTGTCCGGGAAGAACGCCAGCAGGGTGCGGACGCTCTCCGGGGCCGGGATCACCCGCAGCGTGATCCGGGTGGCCACGCCCAGCGTCCCCTCGGAGCCGACGAACGCCCCCAGCAGGTCATACCCCGGGGCGTCGCGGTCCATGGTCACCACCGACCCGTCGGGCAGCACCACCTCCAGCCCGACGACATAGTTGGTCGTGAACCCGTACTTGAAGCAGTGGGCGCCGCCCGAATTCTCGGCGACGTTGCCGCCGATCGAGCAGACGATCTGGCTGGAGGGGTCCGGGGGGTAGAAGTGGGTGGGGGAGACGGCCCGGGTGACGGCGACGTTCGTCACCCCCGGCTCCACCACCACCCGCGCGTTGTCCAGATCGACGGACAGGATCCGGCGCAGGCGGGAGAGGACGATGAGCACGCCCTCGGCGACGGGCAGCGCGCCACCGGACAACCCGGTGCCCGACCCGCGCGCGACCCAGGGCACCTCGGCCTCATGGCAGGCCCTGACGATGGCCCTGACCTGGTCGGCGTCGCCGGGCAGAACCGCCGCGACAGGCACCTGCCGGTAGTGCAGGAGCCCGTCTGAGCGATAGGTCGCGAGCTCGTCCTGGTGGGTCAGCACGAACTCGCGACCGCAGACCTCCTCCAAGCGGGGGATGAGAGCGGGCGAGCCGGACGGCATCACCCTCTCAGTATCCCCCCTTGCGCCTGCCTAATGCACCTTGATCGTGAAGCTCCGGCTGTAGACGGTCTTGCCCAGGTCGCTGACCGGCAGGAACGCGTCGGTCTTGGGGAACGTATACGCCAGCCGAACGCTGTGGCGTCCCTTGGCGAACTTCATGCGGAGGTCGAAGTAGCCACCGTTGACCCGGGCCGTCTTGACCGTCTTGCGGTCGACCTGGATCGAGACCAACTGATTGCCGTGACCGTCCTTGCGCATGAACGGCGCCGGGCGCGCGTCGCCCCAGATCTCCTGGTTGGCGCGGCGAGAGAACGACGTGTGGGGCATGTACACCGGAAGCTGGTAGGCCGCCCACGTGGCCTTCTGCTTGCCGTTGTAGAACTCCAGGCCGCTGGCGAATCCCGAATACGCGCCGGCGTTCGGCGGCGGATCCTTGAGCAGGTACTGCATGTAGCTGGCCACCCGGCCGGACTTCCAGCTCAGGTACTCCGCCCAGTTGATGTAGTACGCCGCGACGGCCGGGGAGGGGTACGGGCGCCGCTTCGGCGGGCTGGTGATCTCGCCGTATTCGGTGTTGTAGATCGCGAAGTGCTTGCGCGAGCCATAGGCCCGGTTGGCGCGGTCCAGCGTGCTCTCCAGGTTGCCGAAGTCGGCGAAGATCGCGTAGTCGACCTTGTTGCCCTTCTTGGACACCGGGGACTGCCCGCCGTCGTACGGGTGGTCGGCGAACCCACTGGCGCTGAACAGGCCCGGGTTCTGCCTGCGGAACCTGCGGCTGCCGGCGGCGTTGGTGGGACAGCCGGTCGCCCGGGCGAGCCCGCCGCGCAGCGGGCGGAAGTTCTTGCCGACGCAGTAGAGGTCACGGATGAACAGCAGCGGCCGGGTCTGACCGTAGTTGCCGGGCAGGCCGCCCGTCTTCTTGGGAAACCGGCCCGGCTCGAACCCCTCGGCGGCGAGCTCGCCGATCAGGATCGTGTCGCGGCCGTGCCCGGTGGCCCGGAGCGCGTTCCAGCCGGAGTTGACCAGCTGGCGGTACATGATCGGCGCGTTGAAGAACCGCGAGTCGTTGGTCGCCTGCGGTCCCAGGTCCTGGCCGAAGTTCGGCTCGTTGAAGATGGCCCAGAACTTGACGCGCGGCAGGGCGGTCGACTGGCCCTTGGGCACGAACTTGCCGCTGTAGCGCTTGCCGAGGGCCTGCATGAACTGGCCGTAGGCCCCGGCGTTCGGCTTCCACGCCACGTAGGCGGAGTTGACGCCCTTGGCCTTGGGCGCGGCCTGCGCCTCGCCCCAGCGCGGCGCGCCGCCCTGCACCGTCAGATCGACATTCAGGCCCAGCCGCTGCGCGGTCCTGATCACGTTGTCGAACGGCCCCCAGTTCGCGGCCGGATACGCGTTGGGGTCGGTCGCGTTGAAGCGCGGCTTCTTGCTCGAGGTCGGGCTGGGAGCGATCGCCTGCCAGGGCAGGATGACCCGGACGGTGGTCGCGCCGAGCGCGCGGAACTGGGTGAGGGTCCCCACCGGGTCAGGGATGTCGTTGAAGTCCTCGATGATCGAAACCTGGGAGTGCTTGGCCAGCGCCGTCGCCGGCAGCGCGGCCGCTCCGCCCAGAGCGAGCGTGGCGCCGAGGGCGGTGGCCGTTCCACGCCGGGCCAGACGTGTGGTGTTCAAGAGTGAGGGCATGGTCCCGATAACAGCTCCAGGGAGTGAGAGTTGCGGCTAGATCCCCGGTGTCACAACACCGGTTTTACAGGGCAAACCGAAGGCTCAGAGAAGAGCCTCGGGGTCAGGCTAGTGGAGGGTGATGGCGACGGTCCGGCTCTGAATCTGCCCGCCCCCGTGCGGATAGCTCCAGGCCAGGCGGACCGCGCCGCTGGACGGGAACGAGTGGCGGACCTCGAAGTAGCCGTGCTGGTTGGTGATCGGCACCGTCTGCACGGTCTTGAAGGGCGCCGTACCGCCGGGTGAGAACTGGATCTGCACCGATTGGGGCTTGTGCGTGGCGCGCGCCGCATCCGGGGCGGGCCGGGCGCACCCCCAGACGTCGAGCGACTGCCCCTTGTGACCCGAGGTGACGGGGAGGAAGATGGGCATCCGGTAGGCGACGAAGCCGGGCTTGGCCGCGCCGGCGGCGGTCAGCAGGCCGGTGGCGAAGTAGCCGTTGGCGGGATCGGTCAGCAGGTACTGGTCATACGACTTCTGCCGGGGGTCGAGCCAGGTCAGGTACTCGGCCCAGTTCATGTAGTAGGCGGCCTTGGCAGGCGTGACGGTCCCGGCCTCCGGGTCCGGCGGAGCCGTCTGGTAGCCGAACTCGGTGCTGTAGAGATTGAGCTTGGTGGTCGAGCCGTAGTCGCGCTGCATCCGGTCGAGCACGCTCTCCAGGTGGGGAGCGGCGGCCAGCTCGGTGTAGTCCGGCTCGCCGGGCGTGATCTTGTTCGGTGGCAGGCCCTGGGGATAGGGGTGCCAGGCCACGCCAGAGGCGTGGAACAGGCCAGGATGGTCGGCGGCGAACTTGGCCGACCCGGCGGCGCTGGCCGGGCAGCCGCGGACCGTGGCGGCCTGACCGCGCAGCGGCTTATAGCTCTGGTCGACGCAGTACAGCGCCCGCATGAACCGCAGCGGCGGCATCGAGTTGAAGTCGCCGACCCCGGCCCCGTATCGGATTCCGGCCGGCGCCAGCTCGCCGATCAGGATCGTGTCGTGGCCGTGGCCGGTGGCGCCGAACGCCTTCCAGGCCTGGTCCACGAACGCCCGGTAGAGCCGCGGGGCAACCTCCACGGTGGAGTGGTCGATCGCCTCCGGGGCCAGCCAGACGCCGAGGTCGGGTTCGTTCCAGACCGACCAGAAGTCGACCCGCGGAACCGGCTTGGCCGAGCCGGGCGCGACGAAGTGGCCGTTGTAGCGCGAGGCGACGGCCCGCACGAACTGGCCGTAGTCCTGGGCATTGGGCTCCCACTCCGTCTGGGTGGCGGGGTGCGGCGCGCCCTGGCCCTCCGCCCAGCGCGGGGGCGGACCCGCAATCGCCATGTCGATGCCGATCCCGGCCGCCTTGAGATCGCGCACGATGTCGTCGTAGATCGTCCATCCGGCCGCCGGGTACGCGGCGGGGTTGGCGGCATCGAACGCCGGCTTGTGGCGGGAGGTGGTCGCCGGGGCGATATGCCCCCAGTAGAGCGGGACATGGACCCGGTCGACCCCAAGCGACTTGAGGACCTTGATCGTGTTGGCCGCCTGGGTGGGGCTGACGGTGAGCTCGGCGGCCGACGTGAACATCGACTGCGGGCCGGGGTGATTGTCGTGCACGGCCGGCATGGCCGGGGCCGAGCTGCTGCCGCCGCCGCCGCAGGCCGACAGGGCGACGACGGTGGCGCACGCGGTCGCGGCGGCGGCGATGCGACGCAGCCGCCGGAGGTGGCCGGGGGATATCCGAGTCTCGGGCAAGCGGGTGAGGTTATCGGCAGCGTCCGCGATGGGCGTCGCTCGGGGTCCGAGCGCGGCACGGCGACGTACGCCGCGGGCGGCGGTTCCGCACCAGACGTTACGCATAAGCTTCCCCGTTCGATGAGACGCCGGACCTGTGTGATCGCTCTGGTGTGCGCCGCCACCGCGCTGACGGCCGGCGTCCGGGTGCCCCTGGCCGCCGCCGCCGGCAATCCGATCATCAACGACTGCGAGGCCAACGGTCAGCTCACGCATTCGTACACGCTGGCCCAGCTCCGCCACGCCCTGGCGGTCATGCCGGCCTCGGTCAAGCAGTACACGAACTGCTACGACGTCATCCAGAAGGCGCTCATCGAGGCCCGGAGGACCGGCTCGGCCGGGCCGGCCACGAGCTCGTCCGGGGGGTCGTTTCTGCCCACGCCGGTCATCATCGTGCTCGTCGTCCTCGTCCTGGGAGCCCTGGCGTTGGCCGGGCTGGCGCTGGCGCGGCGCCGGGGTTCGGACAGCGGACCGGGCTCGGGCGGCGACTCTCCGAGTTAGGGCAAAACGCGCTCTAAACTCGGGGCCATGCCCTCCCAGCGCCAGATTCACGTCGGAAATGTGCCGATCGGCGGCGGAGCGCCCGTCGCCGTGCAGACGATGACCAAGACCGAGACGGCCGATCTGGCCGCCACCATGGCGCAGATCCGCCGCGTGGCCGAGGCCGGCGCCGACATCGTGCGCGTGGCGGTGCCCCGCGAGCAGGACGCCGAGGCGCTGCGGACCATCGTCCGCGAGTCGCCGATCCCGGTGATCGCCGACATCCACTTCAACCACACGCTGGCGTTGAAGGCCCTGGACGCCGGAGCCCACTGCGTCCGGCTTAACCCAGGCAACATCGGCGGCCCCGAGAAGGTGGCGGAGGTCATCGAGAAGGCCGAGCGGCTCGGCACGCCGCTCCGGGTCGGGGTCAACTCCGGATCGCTGCCCAAGCACCTGCGCCAGCTGGAGTACGACAACCCGGTCGAGGCGCTCGTGACCGCCGCCGTGGAAACCGTCGAGCTGATGGAGCGGCTGAACTTCACCAACTTCAAGGTGTCGATGAAATCGACGTCGGTGCCGAACACGATCGCCGCCAACCGACTGCTGTCGCAGAAGATCCCGTATCCCCTCCACCTCGGGGTGACCGAGGCGGGGACGAAGTGGTCCGGCTCGCTGAAGTCGGCCGTGGGGCTGGGCACGCTGCTGGCCGACGGGATCGGCGACACGATCCGCATCTCGCTGTCGACCTTCCATGCCGAGGAGGAGGTCAAGGTCGCCTGGGAGATCCTCAAGGCGCTGAAGCTGCGCGAGCGAGGCCCCGTCCTGATCGCCTGCCCGACCTGCGGGCGGCTGCAGTTCGACATGGACACCGTGGTGTCGGAGATCGAGGAGCGGCTCCGGGCCTACGACGACCCGATCGAGGTCTCGGTGCTCGGCTGCGCGGTCAACGGGATCGGCGAGGCCCGCCACGCCGACTTCGGCATCACCGGGGCCAAGGACATGGGGATGATCTACTCCCGGGGCGAGCCGCTCAAGAAGGTCCCCACCGAGCGGCTCGTCGACGAGCTGTTCGCCGAGATCGACCGCTACTACGAGGCCGGCAAGCGAGTCGTACGCGACGAGAGCGACGCCGCCGAGGCCCGGGCCTGGCTGGCCGAGAACGAGGACGCCACGGCCATGACGCCGGAGCGCCTGGCCGCCCTAGAGGCTGAGGCGGCCCGCCAGGAGGGCGACGCCACGCTCAAGCCCCGGGTCGACGAGGAGGAGTCGCCGGTGGCGGGGCGGAGGTTCACCCGGGCCTGACCCGCCCGCCCGCGCTCTGGCCGCGGGCGACTCCGGGGGAGATCCGGCCGTTTTCGTGCCGCATTTCCACCAGAGTCAAGCGGCGGCGGGGCAACGCGTCCGCCCGCCGCCGCTCAAGAATCGCCTCAGGAGACCTTGTCGAACCCGGCGGCGACGGCCGGCCAGTTGACGACGTCCCACCAGGCGTCGATGTAGTCCGGACGCCGGTTGTTGTACTTCAGGTAGTAGGCGTGCTCCCAGACGTCGACGCCGAGCAGGGGCGTCTGGCCGTTGGAGATGGGGCTGTCCTGGTTGGCGGTCGACACGATCGCCAGGCCGGAGCCGTCATGGACGAGCCAGGCCCAACCGGAGCCGAACTGGCCGACGCCCTTGGCCTTGACCTGGGCCTTGAAGTCGTCGAACGAGCCGAACGTCGAGTCGATCGCCTGGCCCAGCGCCCCGCTCGGCGTGCCGCCCTGGCCGGGGGCCATCCACTCCCAGAACAGCGAGTGGTTGTAGTGCCCGCCGGCGTTGTTGCGGACCGGTCCCTGCTTGTCGGACGGGAGGGAGCTGAGGTTCTTGAGGACGTCCTCGACCGACTTGTCGGCCCACTCGGTCCCGTCGAGCGCCTTGTTCGCGTTGTCCACGTACGCCTGGTGATGCTTGTCGTGGTGGAGACGCATCGTCGCCTCATCGATGGTGGGCTCGAGGGCGGAGTAGTCGTACGGCAGGGGCGGCAGGGTATACGCCATCACACGTCTCCTTCTCTTGGGCGAGATTTTCCAGCGTTCTATCAGACCTTAGGACCTATCCCCGGTTGGCCGCACGCCTGGATGCGTCTCATGACCGTCGCTGGATCGCCACCCCTGGTTTTGCAGGTAGCTCGCTACCTGCTTCAACCACGTTCGGCGCCCAGCTCGGTCTTGAAACGCCCCAGTCGCACGTCCAACCGGCATAGGCCCTGACCCAGCCGCTGGCGGCGTTCGGCGACGAGTACGCTAGGGGCCGCATGACCCTGCTTTCCACCTACTTCCTCCCCACCGAGCGCGAGCCCCCGGCCGACGCCGAGGCGATCTCGCACCAGCTGATGGTCCGCGCCGGCCTGATCCGCCAGGTGGGCTCCGGGCTGTGGTCCTGGCTGCCGGCCGGATGGCGGGTCCATGAGCGGATCGTCCAGATCGTGCGCGAGGAGATGGACGCGATCGGCGGTCAGGAGATGCTGATGCCGGTCCTCCAGCCCGCGGAGTTGTGGCGGAAGTCCGGGCGCTACGGCATCGACGAGCTGTTCAAGCTCAAGGACCGCCGCGGCGCCGACCTGGTCCTGGCCATGACCCACGAGGAGGTTGTCACCACCCATGTGGCGGCCGCTGTGCGGTCCTATCGCGACCTGCCGCTCATCCTCTACCACTTCCAGGTCAAGGAGCGCGACGAGCCCCGGCCGCGCGCCGGCGTGCTGCGCACCCGCGAGTTCATCATGAAGGACTCCTACACCTTCGACCGCGACGCCGAGGGCCTGGAGGTCGCCTACCAGAAGCACATCGCGGCCTACGACCGGATGTGCGATCGGATCGGGCTGGAGTGGTACCGCGTCCAGAGCGACGTGGGCATGATGGGCGGCCACGGCGCGGACGAGTACATGGCCCCCTGCCCGGCCGGCGAGAACGAGGTGGCGCTGGCCGCCGGCTACGCCGCCAACGTCGAGGTGGCGTCGGCCGACGCCCAGCCGGTGCCGCTGCCGGCGCCGGGAGACGGGCCCGAGCGCGTCCACACGCCGGGGGCGACGACGATGGACGCGCTCGTCGACCAGCTCAACGTCCCCCTTGGCACTACGCTCAAGGCGTTCCCAGTGGTGGTCGACGGCGGAGACATGCGCCTGGTCGTCGTCCGGGGCGATCACCGGGTCAACGAGATCAAGCTCCAGAACGCGCTCGGGCAGCCGTTCCGCGCCGCCCGGCCCGAGGAGGTCGCCGACCGGCTCGGTCCGCCTGGCTACGTCGGCCCCGTGGGCGCGCAGCTGCCCATCCTGCTCGATCACGCGGTCGTCTCGGCCGGCGCCTACGTCGCGGGCGCCAACGAGTCCGACGCCCACCTCACCGGCGTCGTGCCGGGCCGTGACTTCCCGTTCGAGGCCGTCGACGTCCGTACCGTCGTCGCCGGCGACACCGTCGGCGGCGGCACGATCCGGATCGAGCCGGCGATCGAGATCGGCAACATCTTCAAGCTGGGCACGCGCTATTCCGAGCCCCTGGGCGCCACCTACCTGGACGAGAACGGCAAGTCGCAGCTGATCTGGATGGGCTGCTACGGGTTCGGCCCGGCCCGGGCGGCCGCGGCGGCAGTCGAGCAGTACCACGACGAGCACGGGATCGCCTGGCCGCGCGCCATCGCCCCGTTCGACGTGGAGCTCGTCGCGCTGGGCAAGCCGGGATCGCCGGAGCGCGAGCTCGCCGACCGGCTGTACGGCGAGCTCCAGGCGGCCGGCCTTCAGACGCTGTACGACGAGCGCGATGCCGGTCCGGGGGAGAAATTCGCCGACGCCGAGCTGCTCGGCTGCCCGCTTCGCCTGACCGTCGGCCGGCGCACGATCGGCGCCGGGGAGATCGAGGTCCAGATCCGGCGCGGCCGCGAGTCGCGCTCGGTCCCGCTCGACGGCAGCGCCGCGGCGGTCCTGGAGCTCTGGCGGCAGCTGCCCTAGTCCCGGGGGCGCGCTCGTGAGCCCCGGGATCACCAGGCGCCGCCTCTTCGGCCTCGACCGCTCCGGCCCGCCGCCGGATGCCACCCGGGCGGGCCAGCCGCTGAACCCGTGGACGATCCCCAACGCGATCGGCTTCGCCCGGCTGCTCGGCATCCCGGTCTTCCTGATCCTGGCCTTCTCCAGTTCGGACGGCCAGTCGACGGCGGCGGTCATCGTCTTTGCCGTCATCGGCTGGAGCGACTACCTGGACGGCTTCACCGCCCGGCTGACCGGCCAGTACAGCCGCCTCGGCGCCCTGTTGGACCCGGTGGTCGACCGCCTGCTGGTCATCTCCGGGATGCTCGTCGCCTACCACTTCTCGCTCCTGCCGCGGTGGGCGATCATCATCGTCGTCGCCCGGGAGGTGTTCATGCTGGCGATCAGCCGGTATGCCATGGCCCGCGGGATCGACATCAAGATCAACTGGCTGGGGCGGCTGGGCGTGGCGCCGACGATGGGCGCGCCGTTCTTCGCGATGGCGGGCGTCCACTGGCTGGCTCTGATCATGTTGTACGTCGGGATGACGCTGTCACTCCTGGCCAGCGTCTTCTATGTGCGAGATGGGATGCGCGAAGCGCGTAAGCTGCGTTGAGAGCAGCGTGGAACGGTGGACTCGTGCTCACCCGATTGTCCGAGTCTCAAGCTCAGCTTGACCCTCCGGAATACACGCGGATATACTCGCGCGAGCCCACGCCTTCGATCCCGTAGAGGACGGGAGGACACAACAGCATGGACACCTTTCCAGACCTCGGCTCGCTGACCGATCAGGAGCTCAAGGACCTGATCAAGCAGCTGACCGAAGAGGAGATGGAGATCTCCTACCGCCGGCGGATCCTGCACGGCAAGATCGACATCCTCCGCGCCGAACTGGTCAACCGTCTGCGCAAGAAGGACGAAACGGGCGAGCTCGTCATCTCCGGCGCTGACGTGCAGCAGCTGACCGACATCCTGGCTGGACGCGTGCCGGCCAACGAGCCGGAGTAAGCCCAAGGCGGTCATGGCCCAGCACTGCCCCGAGTGCGGCTTCGCCAACGACGATGGCGCCAGCTACTGCCAGCGCTGCGGCGCCTTCCTGGCCCAGAGCGAGCAGCCGTCGGGAGCGGCGACGGCAACCTATAAGGTCGGCGAGACCGGTGAGATCGAAGTCGTGGAGTTGGAAGAGGTCGTGGCCCGCGGCGCTGCGCTCGTGATCCGGGCCGGCGGCGGCCGGGCGGGGGAGAGCTTTCCGCTGGAGGCGGAGCGACTGACCGTCGGCCGTCGACCGGAATCTGACATCTTCCTCGACGATGTGACGGTCTCGCGCGATCATGCTCTGATCGTCAGACGCGGGACCGAGTTCTTCATCGACGACTGCGGCTCTCTCAACGGGACGTACGTCAATCGGCGCCGGATCGACTCCCACCGTCTCACCGACGGCGACGAGCTGCAGATCGGCAAGTACAAGCTGGCCTTCTTCAGCCGCTGATGACCGCCGACACCAGGACACCCGAGCTGGACTTCCCCGAGCCACCCGAGCCACTCGAGTCCGACGGGCAGCCTCCCCGGCAGAAAGCGGTGACGATCGGCGCCGTCTGCAAGGCGCTCCACCAGGAGTTCCCGGACATCTCGATCTCCAAGATCCGTTACCTGGAGGACCAGAAGCTGCTGGCGCCCCGCCGGACGCAGGGCGGCTATCGCCTCTACACCCAGTCGGACATCGACCGCCTGCGCACGATCCTGCGGCTCCAGCGCGACGAGTTCCTGCCTCTGCGGGTCATCCGCCAGGAGCTGGCCGGCGGCCGCTCCGAGCGCGATGTCGCCGCGCCGGCCGCGGAGCGCCCGTCCGGCCGCCGCGCCGGCGTCAACGTGCGCGGCTCCGGATCGCTGTACTCGCTCGACGACGTCGTGGAGGAGACGGGCGCCGAGCCGAAGCTGGTGCGCGAGCTCGTCGACTTCGGCGTCATCAAGGGCGAGGCCCGGGGCGGGACCCAGTACTTCGACGAAACCGAGCGGGAGATCGTCCGGGCGGTCTCCGAACTGGCGCGGTATGGCGTCGGCGGGCGCAACCTCCGCGTGTTCCGGAGCTCGGCCGACCGCGAGGCCCAGCTGCTGCAGAGCATCCTGGCGCCGGCGCTGCGCTCGCGCAATCCGGATCGCCGCAAGGAGGCGATCGAGGCCCTGGAGAACCTGGCCTCGGTCACCACCCACCTCAAGCATCTGCTCCTGATCCGCGACCTGCGCAAGATCGCGAGCTGACGGTCGGCCGTCTCAGACGCCGATGGACCTGCGCGCGTTCGTCCGCGACATCCCGGACTTCCCCAGCCCGGGGATCGTGTTCCGGGACATCACCCCGTTGCTGCTCAATCCGGCCGCGCTCGATGCCGCCATCACCGAGCTGGCCGCCCGGGTGGAGCCGACCGAGGTCGACTTCGTCGTCGCCGCCGAGGCCCGCGGGTTCATCCTGGGCGCCGCGCTGGCGCGCGAGCTGGGGGCCGGGTTCGTTCCGGCGCGCAAGCCAGGCAAGCTGCCGGCCAAGACCGTGAGCGCCGAGTACGCCCTGGAGTACGGGATCGACGCCCTGGAGGTTCATGCCGACGCGCTCGCCGACGGGGCGCGAGTGCTCGTCCACGACGACCTCCTGGCCACCGGGGGCACCGCGGGCGCGCTGCGCGACCTGGTCGCCGACCTCGGCGCCGACGTGGTCGGCTGCGCGTTCCTGGTGGAGCTGTCCTTCCTGGGCGGCCGCGCCCGGCTCGAGCCGCACCCGGTCTACTCCGTCATCCAGTACGACTGATGGCCACCACTCAGCGGATCCGCACGTTCAAGGCCTCACCGACGGAAATCTGGGAGCTGATCGCCGATCCGGACCACATGGCGCGCTGGTGGCCGGGAGTGACCCGGATGGAGGGGGTGGAGGGCGACCGCTTCACCCAGGTGCTCACCACCAAGCGAGGGCGCCCGGTCCGGGCGGACTTTCGCATCGTTCAATCCGACCGCCCGTACGCGCTCGCCTGGACGCAGGAGGTGGAGGGCACGCCGTTTCAGCGCGTGCTGCGCGAGTCGATCATCGCCATCAGCCTCAGCCTGGGGGCGGACGGCGCGACGACCGTCACCATCGAGCAGCGCCAGAAGCTGCGCGGTTACTCGCGGACCGGCGGCTTTCTTCTGCGCCGGCCCACGGAGACCCGGCTCGACGAGGCGCTGGACGGGATCGAGCGCATCCTCGGCTGATCCGCCGCCGGCCCTAGCCGGCGGGCAGGGCGTCGGTTCGCCGGGCCTACCCCGCGGGCAGGGCGCCCTGGAGGATGATCGGGCCGGGCGACTTCGGCTTGCCGTTCGTCTCGACGGTCACGATCAGCTTCTTGTAGTGCTTGATGTTCTTGGGCAGCGGGCCCGCCGTCGACAGACGCCCGTTGGAGCCCACGCCCGGATTGACGAACCCCAGGATGTGGGCGTCGCTGGGCGAGTTGTAGACCCATACCGCGTACGCGTTCGGCGGCTTCTTGCTGTTGGGCGGGACGTTCTGGGCCACGATCGCCACGCCCTGGGCGGACCCCTCGTCGAGGACCTCGGCGATTCCCACCGCCTTGCTGCCGGTGTGGGCCGGAGTCAGGTTGATCTGGGCGACGACCTTGGCGGCGGTGGTGGAGGAGGACGACGAAGTGGTGGGGGTGGTGGCGCTGGCCGCCGGCGTGCTGGCGGTCGTCGGGGTGGTGCCGGCGGCGGCCTGATGCTGGGGGCCGCTGCCGTTCGAGCGCAGCACGAAGAACAGTGCGACCGCGACGGCGACGACCACGGCGGCCAACACGATGATCCCGCCGAGCCGGGAGCTGCGGCGACCGGCCTCCCCGTCGCTGCTCTGCGACTGTCCGGCGTCGGCGGCCGGTGTGGCAGCGGCGGCGGTGGCAGCGCTTGGGGTGGTGGCGGCGCTCGCGGCCGGGGCGGCGACGGCCGGCGCCGCCTGCCGTGGAGCCTCGGCCTCGGGGGGGATCTCGGGCAGCTCCCCGGTGGCCAGCGGGGCGAGTTCGGAGGCGACGACGCGGGCCCAGGCGCGCTCGCCCGGCGACTGGGCGAGCAGATCGCGCACCGCGTCGGTCTCCGATGGGCCGGAGAGCTGGCCCAACAGGTAGTCGGCGATCCGGCCCTGGTTCTCCGGCGAGACCTGGGTGTCCGGCCCGAGCGCGCTCAGCGCCGAGTGCGCCCGCTCGCGCACCGAGGCAGGGTTGATCTTGAGCAGCTGGGCGATCTGCTCATAGCTCCGGCCCCGGCTGAGGACCAGCTGGAGGACGGCGCGCTGATCCTGTGGAAGGTTGTCCAACGACGACATCTGCGCATCTAGCGTAGCGGCGGAAAATCGGCCCGGCTCCGGCTACCTCCGGCGGTCTGAGGTCGGCCGCTAAGGTGATCGCCGATGACGACCGAGCTCCCCTACGCCGTGGACGTCGGATTCGACCGGCTGTACGGGCTGGAGATCCTGGAGATCTCCGACGAGGTCGTCCGGGGGCGCGTCACCGTGCGGGACGAGCTCAAGCAGCCGGCCGGGCTGGTGCACGGGGGCGTCTACGCGGCCATCGCCGAGAGCCTGGCCACCAACGGCACCGCGGCCGGCGTGTTCGCCGACGGCAACACGGCGATGGGGCTGTCCAACCAGACCAGCTTCCTGCGGCCCGTCACCTCAGGCGCCGTTCATGCCGTCGCCCGGCGCCGCCATCGCGGCCGGACGACGTGGGTGTGGGAGGTCGAGCTCTCCGATGACGAGGACCGGCTGTGCGCGATGACCCGGGTCACGGTCGCCATCCGGCCGCTGCCCGAGTCCTAGTGTCATCCGGCCGCTGCTCGAGTCCCAGCGTGGTCCGGCCGCTGCCCGAGTCCTAGTGGCCTGACGGGCGCGGCGCTCCGCGGCCCAGCCAGAACTGGGTAAAGGCCCGAAGCGCCGGGTCGCCGGCGTCCGGCGCGCGCAGGAGGTGGGCCCAGGCCAGCGCGACGACGCCGGTCGTGGCGGGCCGGCGGGCCAGGACGACGGCCTGGCCGGTGGCCGCCAGGGCCGGCGTGAACGGCGGCGCCATCTGCGCGGCCAGTGCAGCCAGGCCGGGCGGGGGCGTGCGGGTGCCGTACATGTAGACGACGTCGCCGGTCGCCAGCGCTGCGAGCAGCTGGTCGTCGCTGAGCCGGGCGCGGTCGGCCACGACCGCCGCCGGCCGGTGCGGGCCACTTGTCGGCGGGGTCGAGTCGTAGGCCGGGGGCGGCTGGCCGGGGCGCAACCGGGCGTTGCCCTGATCTCGGAGGCCGACGCCCGGGCCTCGGTCCGGGCCGGCCACGCCAGGGGCGTCCCGCCCGGCGAGCAGCCCACCGGACAGCAGGGCGATCACCCCGATCGCGATGGCCAGCGAGGCAGCGACGATCGCCACTCGCTCGATCCATCTCGACATCGCGTGCGGCCCTCTGACAGCGGGTTCAGTCCGCCGCGACCACGGGTTTTCTCGTCGTCGGCCGGGTGGGGGAGTCCTCGCCGGCCGCCGCGGCCAGCTCGTCGATCGACGCCCGCAGGTCGTCGGCGAGCCCATCCAGGTCGGGCAGCGCGTCGAAGTCGGCGTTGAGGCCGAAGTTCAGCTGGCCGTCGTAGCTCATGATCGCAATGCCGAGCGCCTGGTTCTCGGCCAGCGGGACCATCGGATACATGGCCTGCAGCTGGCGCCCAAGCATGTACAGCGGGAACTGCGGGCCGGGCACGTTGGTCACCACCAGGTTGAACATCCGCTGGTGGGCCTGAAGCCGCGCCGCCTGGGCCATGATCGTCGGCGGCGCGAACCCGGTCAGCTCGGTCAGCACCTGCGCCCCCACCGCCTGACCGGAGGACTTGATGCCCTTCATCTCCCGGCTGATCGTCGCCAGGCGCTCGACCGGGTCGGTGATCCCGATCGGGAGCGGCGCCCACATCGCCGCCACCCGGTTGCCGAGCGCCCCGCGCTCCACGTCGGCGCGGATCGACACCGGGACCATGGCGCGGAGCACCGTGTCGTCCGCGACCTCGCCCCGCGCGCGCAGGTACCGGCCCAGGGCACCGGCCACCGAGGCCAGCACGACGTCGTTCACGGTGCCGCCGAGGGCGTTCTTGACCGCCTTGAACCGGCTCAGATCGCCATTCACCCAGGTGAAGCGGCGGTGCGGGCCGATGCGAACGTTGAGCGGACTCGGCGGGGCGGGCTGCAGCCCGGCGCGTGCCATTGCGCCGACCCCGCCCACGGCCCGGAGGGTCCGCCCGGCGACGTTCCGGGGGCCGCGCAGGGTCGCCCGGACACCCCGGACGATCTCGCCCGGGACGGTGACCCGCTCCCGGAGCGCGTCACCGAGCAGCTGCGCGTTGCTGGGGAGCGGGCGGGCGACCCACTCCTGCTCGGGCGGCGCGACCGGCATCGGCTCCGGGGACGCATCGAACAGGACGGTGGCGATGTCAACGCCGGAGATCCCGTCGACCAGGGCGTGGTGGGTCTTTGACAGGAGGGCGAACCGGTCCCCGGCCAGCCCCTCCACCAGCCAGAGCTCCCACAGCGGACGGGAGCGGTCGAGCGCCTGCGAGAAGACCCGGCCGGCCAGGCGCTTGAGCTGCTCGTCGCCGCCCGGGGAGGGCAGCGCCGTGTGGCGCACGTGGAAGCCGACGTTGAAGTGGGGGTCATCGACCCACACCGGACGGCCCTGGTTGAGCGGCACGAACGCCAGCCGCTGGCGATACCGGGGCACCAGATGCAGGCGGGAGACGATCTGCTCCACCAGCTCGTCGTAGGCCGGCGGGTCGCCCTCAAAGACCATGCACCCGGCCACGTGCATGTGGGCCGCGTCGCGTTCCAGATGGAGGAACGAGGTGTCGAGCCCCGTCAGTCGGTCCGGATTGGCCACGGGGCTGATTCTGACACGAGGCGGCGGCCAGTGTGAGCACCGTCACTTAAAACCCACCATTTCGCTGCCAACCTCGCCGACGTTCCACATTGCGACCTGCCGAGTCGTCTCCGCCCGGTGCGGAGCCGAGCGGGGGACCCACTGCCGGATGGCCAGTACCGCGTCCGGCCGGGGCGAATCGATCGCCTGGCCCACAGGCCGGCGGCGACCGTAGCGACCTCTCGAAAAGTGCCCCATCAGGCGTGATCGACGGCCGCGAGCCCGACAGCTAACTCCGCAGGCAACCTGGTCGCGACTCACCCAGGAGGTCCTGATCTTGAGTTCCAGATTCAGGCTGCGCCGGATGCGCGGGATGGGCGGGAGAGCCCATCTTCATATGCTGATTGTCACCATCGTCGCTGCCGCGGGTGCCACCGCGGCGCTGGTCGGCGTCACCGCCGCGGCCGGCCAGACGGTTCCGAAACCCCTTTCGCTGAAGCTCAAGCCGGGCCGGGCCGTTGTCGGCCACCCGGTGGCCGTCACCGGCCGTGCCCCGGCCGCGGATGCCGGCCAGGCCGTGGCGCTTGAGTCGGCCCCGCCGACCGGGGCGCCCTGGCGTGACCTGGCTACAACGCGGATCGGCCGGCGAGGCCGGTTCCACTTCCGCATCGTGCCCCGCAGGTCGGCCGTTCTGCGGGCCGTCGAGGCCCGGTTCGCCAGGGCCCACCTGGCGTCGGCCGCCGCCGCCATGGCGAGTGGGGCCGCCACCGCCACCAGCCCGGAGACTCCGTTGCCGGTGGCGGCACGCTTCGCCATGCGCCCCCACCCGTACGCCGTGCTCGGCAGCGGCGGGATCCGCGTGGCCGGGCTGCTCAGGCCGGTCGCGGCCGGGCGTACGGTACGTCTGCAGCGTCATGCCGGCCGCGCCTGGAAAACCGTCGCCGACGGCCGGACGGGCCGGCGGGGCCGGTTCGCCCTGCGCTACGCGCCCGGCCATGGCAGCACGCAGCGCCTGCGGGTGGTGTTCGGCGGCGACGCCGCCAATGCCCGAACCACCCGATCCGCCGGCAGCGTGTCGGTCTTCCACCGGGACGTCGCGTCCTGGTACGACGACGCGGGCAATACCGCCTGCGGCTTCCATGCCGGGCTGGGCGTCGCCAACCGCACGCTGCCGTGCGGGACGCGCGTCGCGCTCCACTACGGCGGACGGACGGTCACAGCGACCGTCGACGACCGCGGTCCGTACGTGGGCGGGCGCAACTGGGACCTCAGCCAGAACACGGCCTCCGCGCTCGGCTTTGCCGGCGTGGGCGCGCTCTGGGTCAGCGGCTGATCGGCCGGAGGGGACGGCCGACTGCACGCTCCGTCGGCCGTCCTACCCGGGCGCCTTGATGCAGATCCAGCTCTTGACGAGCGGGCCCACCCGCTCGGGGACGGCCGGGCCGAACAGGCACTCCATCTGACGACGGCGCAGAAGCCAGATCTCATCGATGTTGCTCCCGGCGCCGAGATGCCAGTAGGCCCGGCGGAGCGGCATCGGCAGCCAGTGCGCGAAGGGCAGCAGGGCGTGGGGTTCGATCGGGAACTCCCACGCCGGGGTCTGCACGAACCAGCCGCGGGCGACCCGCCGCAGCTCGGAGGCAAACCGCGGCCAGGCGCCGGGCGGCAGGTGCTCGATGACGCTGTTGGAGTAGGCCAGATCGAACTCGTTGTCGGCGAACGGGAGGCGCTGGGTGGCGTCGGCCTGGACATAGCGGCCCGGGTAACGGCTGGAGGGCTCCTGGATGTCCACGCCCACGATGTCGAGATCCGGCGCGATGCCGGCCAGCCCTGATTGGCCGCAGCCGATGTCGACGATCCGGCTGTCCGGGAGCAGCACTGAGCGCAACAGCTGCAGGCGCCGCGCTCGGGACCGCTTCGACCAGGAGTCGGCCAGATCGGCGAGAGGGCCGTGCGCCCTACCGTACGTCGTCATCGCCCTGGCGTGACGGCCTCATAAGCGGCAGGATGATAATCGCGGGGTGCGGCCGGGTCGGTGCCGCGGTTCGTAGACCTGACGCGGGGCAGAGTTTCGCCTTGGCCCTCAGCGAGCATCTATCTCCCACGGTCACCCCGCCATGTTCGACTGCCCCTGGGAGATACCCACGTGAAGGACTACGACATCCGCGCCCTGCTCCGCGGCGCCACCCACGCCGGCGTGCTCACCGGCTGGCAAGGCCCGCATACGCCCGCCCGCTCCTATTGCATCAAGCCCGCGGACGGCCCGGCCCGGGAGCTGCCCCACGGTGAGACCATCGCCTATTGCGAGGCGCTCACCGCCGCCAACGTGGCGCCTCGCTACCGCGCATCCGAACCGATCACCTGACCGGCCCTCTCCGGCCCTGGACGCCTATTGAGTTGCCGGAGCGGCGCCGAAGAAGTCGGTGAGGAGCTCGTTGACGCGCTCAGGTTCGTCGTGATGGACCCAATGCGAGGCCTCGGGCAGGCGCTCCACCCGGTCGAGGTTGGGTACATCGTCGTGGTCGGGCTCCGCTAGCTCGGAGCCGAGGTAGGCGTCGCGCTCCCCCCAGATGACGAGAGTGGGGGCCGGGAGCGGGCGAAGCTTTGCCGCGGCTTCCTTCTGGGACTGTCGTACCGAGGCGCGGTAGTAGTTGATCATCCCGGCCGCTGCGCCTGGCTGCGACCACGCCTCGATGTAGCGATCCATCTCCTCCTGGGCGAAGGGCGGGTTCGCGTCCTGCAGGAAGTGCCGGAAGAAGTGCCAGTCTCTGGCGTGCACCACGTCCTCGGGCAATCCCGGTGTCGCGAAGAAGAAGAAGTACCAGGACTTCCGAAGCTGGCTCGGGCGGTGCAGTCCTTCCGAGAGACGCCGCGGATGGGCCGCGTTGAGGATGGCGAGCCGGTCGACCACGTCGGGGTGGTTCATCGCAAGGGTCCAGGCGATACTTCCGCCCCAGTCGTGACCGACCACCAGAGCGGAGCTGGCACCGCGTTCTTCGATCAGGTCGCGGACGTCGGCGGCCAGCAGGTCAACACCGTAGGCCTGGAAGCCCTCTGGCTTCGACGACAGGTTGTAGCCACGCGTGTCGGGGGCGACCACCCGGAAACCGGCCGCCACGAGCGGCTCGAGCTGTAGCCGCCAACCGAACCAGAACTCCGGAAAGCCGTGCAGCAGGACGATCAGCGGCCCCTCACCGGCCTCGACGTAATGCAAGCTCTGATCGCCGACCGCGGCATAACCCTCCCGAAGCTCCACCCCAACGTCAGGGAGCAGGCTGGTGGACGGTGAGCTCATGACGACCTCCTCTGAAAAGACCCGCAGGGCCGTGATTGGTCACGGCAGCAGCCTGCTGGCTGGGTCTGCATCTCGCGCCCGTGCAGACCCTGGTCTGCACCCGTGTCCGTCGTTGACCGGGCCTCCAGTCATCCTGTACGGATGGACCCCGGGGCCCGCACTATCGCCCACGTCGACATGGACGCGTTCTACGTCTCGGTGGAACTGCGGCGCCGGCCGGAGCTGCGCGGGCGGCCGGTGATTGTGGCCGGCACCGGTCCCAGGGCGGTGGTCACCACCGCGTCCTATGAGGCGCGGCGGTTCGGGGTCGGGTCGGCCATGCCCGCGGCCCGGGCCCGGCGCCTGTGTCCGGACGGGGTGTATCTGCCGCCGGACTTCCCCTACTACCGCGAGGCCTCGCGGGAGATCATGGACATGGTCCGGGCCTGCTCGGACACGGTGGAGGTCGTCGGCCTCGACGAGGCCTATCTCGATCTGTCGGGCCTTCCCGCCCCGCGGGCCGAGATGCGCCGGCTGGCGATCGACATCGACCGCCGGACCGGGTTGGGGTGCTCGATCGGCATGGGGCCCAACAAGCTGGTGGCCAAGGTCGCCTCGGATGCCGAGAAGCCGCGCGGGTTCGTCATCCTCAGCCGGCGCGAGGCGTGCGAGCGCTTCGCCGACGCCCCGTGCGGGCTGATCCCCGGCATCGGCCCCAAGACGGCCGAGCGGCTTCGCGCGTGCGGGCTTGACACGCTGGGCAAGCTGGCGACGGCGCCGGCCGAGCAACTGGCCGAGCGGTTCGGGCTGCGGCTGGGGGCGGCCCTGCGCCGACGCGCCTGCTTCGAGGACGACAGCCCGGTCACCCAGGAGCGGAAGGTCGTCTCGGAGTCCCGGGAGACGACGTTCGACTACGACATCGCCGACCCCGCGGCGCTGGAACCGGTGCTGGCCCGGCTGACCGAGCAGCTGTGCGCCGCGCTGGTCGCGCAGCAGCGCCGGGGGCGCACGATCGGCATCAAGGTCCGGCTGGACGACTTCTCCACCCACACGCGGGCGCGGACGCTGTCCGAGCCCGTGGCCACCACCGAGCGCGTGCTCCCCGTGGCGCTCGAGCTGCTTCGCCGGTTCGCGCCGCCCCGGCCGGTGCGGCTGCTGGGCGTGCGGGTAGCCGGGCTCGAGCCCGCGGCGGCGACCACGGCCGAGCAGCTGACCCTGGCCGTCTGAGTCCGGCGCTCAGGACCGGGAGCTCAGCACGGCGCGCTCAGTACAGGGCGCTGGCGAGCCGGCGGCGCGCGTCGCGCGCCAGGGGGTTTTCGACCCCGAGCTCGTCGAGGATGCCGACGACGATCCGGCGCAGGTCGTCCTTGGCCCCGTCGGCGTTCGGCAAGGCGCCGATCAGCAGATCCAGCGCGCGCTCATGGTCGCCGGCGTCCAGCGCGGCGAACGCGTCGGCGAGGTCCAGGCCGTTGTCGTCGCGCTCCAGCTTGATCCGGGCGGCCAGCCCGTCGGCGGCAAAGCTCCCCGGCACCTGGCGCAGCAGGGCCAGCGCGCCGTCGGCATCGCCGCGGCCATGCAGGATGCGCGCCAGCGGCACGGCGGCGTCGGCCCGGGAGGGCTCCAGCTCGACGGCGCGGCGCAGCGAGTCCTCGTCACCGCGTGCCACCAGATCATCGGCCTCGGAGGGAAGCAGCGAGTCCAGGAAGGCATTGACCGCGGCCGGGGGCTGGGCGCCCACGAACTCGGCGACGACACCGCCGTCGCGGAACGCCTTGACGGCCGGGATGCTCTGGATTCCGAACGCCCGGGCGACCCCCGGGTTGGCATCGACGTCGATCTTGGCCAGCTCTACCTGGCCCGCCCGATCGGCCACGGCGCGCTCCAGCACCGGGCCCAGCTGGCGGCACGGCCCGCACCATTCCGCCCAGAAATCGACGACCACCGGAACCGTGCGCGAACGCTCGATGACGTCGGTCTGGAAGGTGGTGTCGGTGACGTCCATGGTCGCTTATCCATGGTAGCCAGCACCGCATGCACGCCCGCTTTCGTGTACATAGCTGGGGGTGACCGATTACGACGTCAAGAACGCCGGCGTGACGCTGTCCGTCTCCGATGCCGGCGAGGGGCGGCCGGTGCTGCTGGCGCACGGGCTGACCGCCACGCGCCGGTATGTGGTGATGGGCTCGACGGCGCTCGAGCGCTCCGGGCACCGCGTCGTCGCCTACGACGCCCGCGGCCACGGCGTGTCCTCACCGGCACCGCGCCCGGACGCGTACACCTACGAGGACCTGGGCGCCGATATGGAGGCAGTGCTCGACGCCGCCGGCATCGACCGCGCCGTCATCGCCGGGGCCTCGATGGGCGCCCACACACTCCTGTGGCTGGCGCTGCACCGGCCGGAGCGGGTGGGAGGCCTGGTGGTCATAACACCGGCCTACCCGGATGAATTCGAGGATCCGGAACGGCTGGCCCGGTGGGACGCGCTGGCGGAGGGCTTGCGGACCGGCGGCGTGGAGGGCTTCGTGACCGCCTACGGCGAGCCGGAGGTTCCCGAGCGCTGGCGCGAGACGGTGCTCAAGGTCATTCGTCAGCGACTGGCGCTCCACGAGCACCCGGAGGCGCTGGCCGACGCGTTGCACGCGGTCCCGCGCTCGCGGCCATTCGAGCGCCTGGAGGACCTTGGCCGGATCGGCGTGCCCACCGTGGTCGTCGCCTCCGACGACGAGGCCGACCCGGGCCATCCCAAGGCGGTGGGGGAGGCGTATGCAGCGGCCATCCCGGGCGCGCGCCTCGTGACCGACGACCCCGGCCGGTCGCCGATCGCCTGGCAGGGCAGCCAGCTGTCGAAGATCATCGCCGAGGTCGTCGACCAAGTCGAGCTGTGAGCACCAGCGCCAGCGCCGGGTGCGGGATCTGGGCCTCGGCGTCGGCCTGGTCGACAACAAGGTGTGCGCCATCGACGCGACGTGGTCGGGCCTGCGGTTCGTCTACCGGCGGGCCGACCGTCCCGGTCGCGCCCGGGCGAGCACGTAGACCCGGGCGCAGCCGAAGCGCTGGACCGAGCCGAGCAGGGGGCGCAGGGGCCGGGTCAGGTCGTGGCGGTGGCCGCAGTCGGATACCAGGATCGCCGCACCGGTGCCGGCCACGAACCGCCGGGCCTCCGCCGGGTGCATCCGGCCGCCGAACAGCCGGTCAACCTCCTCGGCCTGGGCCGGGTAGTCGTGGCTCCAGTAGCCGTGCCCGGTCCACACCGCGCGGCCGGTCCGGGCGGGAACGACCGCCGCGAACGGGGTGGGGGCGAGCACGCCGCCGGCCGGCGCGTGGCTCTGCACCCAGTCCAGCGCGGCGGCGTCGTCCGTCGGCAGGTAGTACTGCAGGTGGTGGCTGTCGGCAGTGCGAACCATCTTCCGGCCGTCGTAGGCAAGCCCCGGGATGGTGATCAGGACGACCGCCAGCGCGCCGAGCACGGCCGGCAGTCGTAGCCGGCTCCAGCCGCGCACCGCCAGCACCGCCCACGGGAAGCTCAGACCCTGGAAGGCGTGCGTCGCGAACGCGTCGTTGGCGAAGTAGGCGACGAAGCAGCCGGCGATCCACAGCAGCAGCGCCTGCTCGATGAGGACCCCGCGGGGCCGGCGCACGCCGACGGCGCCGATCAGGGCCAGAGGCCCGAGCCCGGCGAGGAGCACCGGCACCGATAGCCGCGGGATGACCTCGTAGTGCGAGGCGAGATGCCAGGCCGCGTTGTGGTGGGAGAGCACGTAGTAGTAGGCGAGCGGCAGCGCTGCGCCGACGGCGGGCACGGCGAGCGGGAGGGCGCGACGCAGGCGCGACCAGGCGGCCAGCCCAGCGAAGATGACCAACAGCGTGATCCCCTGCCACGGGTGCAGCCAGGCCGACAGCAGGGACGCGCCCGCGGCCAGCAGCAGCGGCCCGCGTGCGACGCCCGCCCGGCGGCGGGCCGCGCCGCCCCGCCCGCCGGGATCCAGGGCGCGTTCGGTGGCCAGCAGCGCGACCGGGACGAGCGCCAGCCCCAGGGCGCTGGTCACGTACCCCCACAGCTTGCCGGCCACGAGCAGCTCGCTGCCCAGCAGGTAGATCTGAAAGCGGAAGGGCTTGTCGCCGAGCGTGGCCCAGCTCGCCAGAGCGGTGGCCGGGACATAGAGGAAGAGGGAGAGGGCGACGACCGCCGTGCGCGGCCCGATCCGCGGCCCCACCATCCGCCGGGCCCAGGCGACCGCGGCGGCGAACAGCGCCACGATCGCCACCGGCTTCCACAGCAGATAGGCGAGCGGCAGCGACAGGCCGAGCCGGTACAGCCCGGCGCTGATTGCGAACATCGGCTGCAGATAGACGTGGCCGTCCCCGGCAAAGCTGAACAGGTCCGAGGTGAATCCGCCGTGGGCCGCGGCATCCCGCGTCCAGGCCAGATACTGGAGCTGGTCGGCGCCGAGCACGCCATCGGCGCCGATCAGCCCGTCGGCGCCGGTGAATTGGGCGTGGAGCGCCGCGGCATGGATGAGCTGGAGGACGAGCGGAGCCAGGCCCCAGACGCCCAGGGCCACCAGCAGCACGATCTCAGCGCGCGCGACCCGCGGCCCTCTGTCCGGCATGGCGGGCAAGACTAGAGTGCGGCGGGGTCGGCCGCACAGGGGCGGGCGTACTAGGTTGTTCCGGCGTGATCTTCTACGAGCCCAGCCGGCGTGACCGAGGCGTTCTGGCCCATGACCCGTTCAAGGCCCTCGTCGCGCCGCGGCCGATCGGCTGGGTCTCGACGATGGCCGCCGACGGCGCGGTCAACCTAGCGCCGTACAGCTTCTTCAACGCGGTCGGCGAGCGCCCGCCGATGCTGGCCTTCTCGAGCACCGGGGCCAAGGACTCCGAGACGTTCGCCGGCGAGGTCCGGGAGTTCGTGTGGAACCTCGTCACCTACGGGCTGCGCGAGCACATGAACGCCACGTCGGCGCCGTTGCCCCGGGGGCAGAGCGAGTTTCAGCGGGCCGGGCTCACGGCGGCCGACTCGCGGCTGGTGGCGCCGCCGCGGGTGGCCGAGGCCCGGTGCGCGATGGAGTGCAAGGTCGTCCACCAGCTGGAGCTGTGCGACGTGGAGGGGCGGCCGACCGACCAGCACCTGGTGATCGGCCAGGTCGTCGGCGTCCACCTCGACGAAGCCGCGATCGTGGACGGTGCGGTCGACACCCACCGGCTGCTCCCCGTGGCGCGGCTCGGCGGACCGGCCGACTACGCGGTCGTCGAGGACCGCTTCCAGATGTGGCGGCCGAGCGAGTAGGGAGGGCGCAGGGTCGGCGGGTCGCTCACCGCGCGTAGGCGCCGGCCAGAAACGCCTCCAGCTCTGAGGCGGTCTCGTCGGGCTCGTCCTCGACGAGGAAGTGTGAGGCGTCGATGCCGCGGCCGGTCGCGTCGGGCGCCCACGCCCGCCACACGTCGAGCACGTCGCCGTAGAAGAGCTCCAGCGCGCCGCGCCGGCCCCACAGGCAGTGGACCGGGCAGCCGATCTCCCGGCCGCGGTCGGCCTCGTCCAGCTGGCGGTCGATCGTCGCTCCGGCCCGGTAGTCCTCGCAGATGGCCTGGATGGCGCTGGGATCGTCCAGTTGGCGCCGGTACGCGTGCATGACCGGATCCGGGTAGCGGCCGGCGGCGGCGCCCAGGCCGATGGCGCGCAGGTGGTGGTCGAAGAAGGCGTCGCGGTCGCCCGCGATCAGGCGTTCGGGCAGTGGCGCTGGCTGGGCCAGAAAGCCCCAGTGCCAGTAGGCGAAGGCCAGCGTGGCGTCGGCCCGGGCCCACACGTCGGCGGTGGGGACGATGTCGAGCACGGCCAGCGCGGCGACCCGGTCCGGGTGGTCGAGGGCCATCCGGTAGGCGACGCGGCCGCCGCGGTCATGCCCGGCCACGGCGAACCGGTCGTGGCCGAGGGACGCCATCGCCTGGACCTGGTCGTGCGCCAGGGCGCGCTTGGAGTGCGGGGCATGGTCGGCGGCCGGCTGGGGCCGGAACGACTCGCCGTAGCCGGAGAGGTCGGTCGCCACCACGGTGAAGCGCTCGGCCAGGCGCGGCGCGGCCGCATGCCACATGAGGTGGGTCTGCGGATACCCGTGCAGGAGCAGCAGCGGCGGACCGTCTCCGCCGACGCGAGCGTGGATCGGACCCCGGTCGGTGGGGAGGAGCCGGGTATCGAACCCGTCGAACATGGCGCCCAACCTAGCGCGACCTCGAAAGCCCGTTGAGGGCGCGGACCACCCCGAACACGTCGCCCTGTTTGTAGAAGTCGACCGCGACCAGGTTCGGGAGCCGGTGGCGGATGCCCTGGCAGGTCTCGGCGCGCTTGAGCAGCGCCGCGCGCGCGTTGACCTTCGCCGCCAGCGACGCGCGGGGGAACGGGCTCGTGTCGACCCAGTTGTTGACCAGGAACAGCGGCGCGGACGGCGGACCCCGGTTGGGCCGGCAGCTGTCGGTCAGCCGCGAGGGGTCGGTGAGCTCCGCGGCGCTTGTGAACCTATACGGGGTCTCCTGCAGCGCGTTGTGGTACGCCAGGGGGTACCAGGAAATGTCGCCGGCGTCGTTCTCGGCCATCACCACCAGCCGCTGCCCGGAGTCGATCATTCGGCGGAGCGACGGAAACGGCCCGAACGGCCCGTGGTACACCAGGTCGAGCAGCCCGGCCTGGCCGAACGCGCGCTCGATGTCGCCCGGGGTGACTCCCTCGTCCTGGTTGATGACGATGACCACCTCTCCCGGGTTGGAGACGAGGAACGTGCGCAGATCAGCCAGGGCCGCGCTGAGCGGCACCGCGCCGAGCTCACAGAACGTGTGGCACAGATAGATCTGGCGCGGGCCCAGGTTCCGATCTCCGATCCGCGATCGGATGCGCTCGGCGGCCTTCACGGCCGGCTCGCCGATCTCCTGCACCGCGAGCTGGCGCTTGGGCACGCTGGAGAGATCGGTGCGGACCGCGTTCCCGGCCGGGAAGCCGTAGTAGGTGTCGATCAGCAGACCACGGATGCCGTCGTTGAGCTGCTCTGAGATGGTGGCGTCCTGCTGCCCGAACAGCCAGGTCGGGATCGAGACCGACGCCATCGAGTTATGGGTGGCGGGGAACGCCACGTCGTTGAGCGGCCGGTTGCATAACGCGGCGTACCCGTTGCACGTCCCTGGGGTGACCGCGGCGGCCTCGTCTCCGCCGCCGGTGACGATGATTGCCGCGACCGCGGCCACCGCGACGACCGCGAGCGCCGGGGCGGCGATCCGACCAGCGATCTGGCCGGCTTTGTGCCCGGCCGGCCGCCGCGCCAGCCGTGACCCCGCGGCGACGTCGATCACCCCGCGCACCCCGAGATAGACCAGGACCAGACCGGCCGCCGAGACGGCGACGGTCACGGCCGCGCCGGGCTCGAGCACGATCACCAGTCCGGCCGCGATCACCAGCAGCGAACGGCTGAGCCGAGCACGGGAGCTCAGCCCCGCGCCGACCGGCCAGCCGCTTCTTGGAGCCCGCTCGGCGGCCGCCGCGACCGCCGCCAGGATCGCTCCCGCGCCGGCGACCAGCAGGCCCTGCACGAGCAGGCCATGCCCGAAGGCCCGCCATACGGCGGTCACGGCCGCGGCGCGGCCGGGCGCGGCGACGCGCGCGGCGAGATCGCCGCCGAACGCGTACAGGGCCGCGACGATGAGCCCGCCGAAGGCAAGCCCGATCCCCAACTGCTGGGCCGTCCGGCGTCGGTCACGGGACAGCCAGAAGGCGAGCAGCGCCGACAGGAGCGACACCACGGCCAGCACCCAGGCGATCGTGTAGATGCGGCGGGCCACGCCGACCACGGTGAGCGCCGCGCCACCGGGGTGCAGCGAACCGAGGGTGGCCAGCCGGTCGGACCCGACCCGGCTGGCCGCGCCCGGCGCGAGCCGCTCCAGCGCGCCCTGGAGCAGCACGCCCGCGTCGGCCACGGTCACCAGGATCCCGCCGTTGTGACCGGCCACGAGCGAGGCGTGTAACTCCAGGGCCGCCCGGCGGAACAGCGCGGCAAACGCTCCGCTGCCGACGATCGCGCCGGTAACCGCGCGTACCAGCGGTCGCACGGTGACGAAGTCGCCGCCGAGCTTGGTCATCACGACGCTGGTCAGGTGGTCGGCGACGTCGGCCTGGACCGCCGGGGCCTTCAGGGCGGCGACCGCGCGATCGGCAAACGGCTGGGGCTCCAGCACGGCGCGGCCCAGGTAGGACAGCACCAGCGCCAGCACCGCCAGGACCACGGCCAGGCCGGCCAGTGGTCCGGCCAACCTGCCGCGACGACTCGAGGTCTCAGCCGGCATTGCCCGCTACACGATTCCACGACGGGAGAACACAGCACCCACTGGTCGGCACGATATGGGGAACGAACGATCGCGCGCCACGACTCATCCGCAAATCTGAGGAGGTCGCCATGAGCAGCACCGACACAAGCCATTCCGTAGCGCGGCTGCCATTTCGCCAGCCGGCGATCGCGGTCGCACACTTCATCGTGTCGGCTGACGTCGAGCGTTCCCGGCGGTTCTACACCGAGGTCCTGGGCGGAGTGACCGTCGCGACCAGTCCGGTCACGTACGTCGCGCTGGCCAACAGCTGGATCATCATCAACGCCGGTGGCGGCCCGACCGACGACAAGCCGACGGTCACGCTCGAGACGCCGCCGGATCCAGATCGGGTCAGCAGCTTCCTGAATCTCCGGGTGGCCGACATCTACGCGGCGTACTCGGATTGGAGCGCCCGAGGAGCCGAGTTCCTGACGCCGCCCAAGCGGCACGAGATCGAGATCCGCTGCTACATCCGCGACCCGGATGGCTACCTCATCGAGGTGGGGCAGACGATTCGCCCGGAGGCATACGTAGTCGAGGCGTGACCGCGCTCGGCCGCGCACAGCACGCACCTCCGCCCACTAGCTGACGGGTCTGCGCTCGTCGGGTGGAAGCGCGGGGTCGGCCAAGGGCACGCCCCGTTGAACGGTGTCGTACACGACCTCGGTGCCGGTCAGGCGGTCGTGCCAGGCGCGTCGTGAGGGATCGCGCAACACGGCGAGGAATCCCAACCCCAAGGGGATGACGCTGACGATCACGGCGAGAAAGCGTCGTATCGCCAGCCCGAGCGTGATGTCGCGTGAGCCGTGGTGCGTGAGCCGGATCGACAGGAAGCGCATCCCGGGTGTCTGGCCGACGAGCGCCCAGAACGCCGAGAAGATGGCGCCGGCGACAAGGAATCCGATCACCCCGAGCACGATCGCGCCGGCAGATGACAGGTGCTGACCGAACACGAACGAGATGACGGACGCCAACACGCCCGAGGCCAGCGAGTAGAGCGCGAACAGCAGGCCGAGATCAATTGCGGCGGCGACGAGACGGGTCGCCAGGCCGGCCTGGTCGGTCTCCAACTCGTCCTGGCCCTGCTCGCGGACGACCCGCTCCATGGTGTCATCCAGCGCTTCGGTGAGCTTGGTCAGGCGGACGCCGATGTCGGTGATGAGGCCGGCGCTCTGGGCGGCGATCGCGCCGCGGATCTCCGGAGCAGTGGCGATGCGCTCCACGAGCAGTTGCACCTGGTCGCTGGCCAAGACCTCGTCCCAGACTCGGTCGCCGGCTTCGGAATCAAGCGCTCGCTTGACCATCTGTGCGATCTCGTCGGCGTTGAGTTCGAGCATCGGAGCCCGGAGCGCCACGGCCCGCTCGAGCGCCCGGTCGACCGCTTCGCTGTTGAGCGCGCGCACAATGGCTTCCTCGACGGCCTCGTCAAGCGCTCGGTCGACGCCGGTGGCTCGTGCTACCCGCTCAGCGCCCTTAGCTCCGGCCCTGAAAACCCGTGCTATCGGCGGCCGTTGGGGGGGATCCGGCGCCACGGCGCGGATTCTCCCAGCGCAGCCGGACACCCTCGGTCACGGCCGCTTTTAACGCTCGATAATCGGGCTTATGTACACCGACCAGGAAAGACGGCGATCGAGCACAGGCCGGCTCTAGCCGAGGGCTTGGACCAGCCGCTCGCCGGGGAGCGCGTGAGCGACGACGCCGTCGCAACCTTCGGTTGTCTTCGCTCCCAGGAGCGCGTTGACGATCGCTTCCTCGGTCGCCTCGACGACGGCCTCAAACAGGCCCGTGATGTGTGCGTCGGGCAACATCCGCAGCGGGAACGTCGGCGGCGCCTCCTCGTCCAGCACGCCCGCCGTCATGCCGCGGTTGCCGGTGGCGAAGCACAGGAACAGATCGCCGCTGCTGTGCTCGCCGAGGCCGCCAACGCGTGCGACTCCCAAGCCGGCTCGCTGGGCCAGGCGCGTGCACTGATGCGGCAGCAGCGGCGCGTCCGAGGCGACGATGACGATGATCGACCCCGCGCCGCCGGCGGGACCCGGCTCCGGGATGTCGTCGAACGCCCGGCCCACCTGAACGCCGTTGACGGACAAGCGCTGGCGCTGTCCGTGGTTGGCCAAGACCAGCACGCCGACCGTGTGGCCACCCTCGGGCTCGGGTCGCACGCGCGACGCCGTGCCGATCCCGCCCTTGAAGCCGTGGCAGATCATCCCGGTGCCCGCCCCGACCGCCCCCTCTGGGACGGTGCCGCCCGCGGCCGCGGCGATCGCCTCGTGCACGTGCTCGGGACGGACGTGAAAGCCGTTGAGGTCGTTGAGCACACCGTCCCAGGTCTCCGCCACCACCGGCAGCGACCAAGACGAGACCCGTTCCGGTCCGCCGGCGAGCATGTCCGCCAGCAGCGCGTCACGGACAACGCCGACGCTGTGGGTATTGGTCAGCGCGATCGGCGTGGTCAGCATCCCCGATTCCCGCACCCACTCCAGGCCCGTCATCTCGCCGTTGCCGTTGAGCCGGTGTGGGCCGGCGAACACCGGCTGCGCCCACACGTCGCCGGGCGGGAGAATCACCGTCACGCCGGTCCTCACCGGGCCCCTGCCCACCTGAAGCTGGCCTGATCCGTCGATCAGGGTCCGATGCCCGACCCGCAGACCGGCCACGTCTGTGATGGCGTTGACCGGTCCCGGGACGCCCGTGCCGATCGTGATCCCATGATCGCGCGCTCGCATGGGAGTCCCCGCTAGGCGATGGCGTCCGTGTCCATCGCCCGCTCGATCGCCTGCTGCGCGAGCAGTGTCTGCGGCCCCGGGGCGGCGGGCAGGACCACCTCGCCGATCGCCGCGATGGGCTGCCCGAGCCGCGCGGTGGATGCCAGAAACGCCTCCTCCGCGCCGACGGCGTCCTCCAGCGTGAAAGCGCCCTCCTCGGCCGACAGACCCTCCATGATCACCCGGCGAGTGATCGAGGCCAGGATCCCGGTCTCGAGTGCCGGCGTACGCAGGCGACCGTCGCGGACCCAGAAGATCGAGCACGTGGGGCCCTCCAGCACCACCCCGTCTGAGCTCACGAGCAGCGCCTCGTCGTAGCCCGCCGCAGTTGCCCGACGCGAGGCCAGCATGTTGGCCCCATACGACAGCGACTTGACCCCGTTGAGCAGCACCGATGGGTTGTAGACGACCGGGAGCAGTCGCACCGCCTTGACCAGCCCAGCGGGGTCGCCGCGGGACTCCAGGCGGCAGATCCGGTGACCGCCGCGCGTGAGCACGACGCGGATGACGGCATAGCCGGCGGGAGCGTGGCCAAGGAGCACGTCGATGTCCGCCTCGAGCGCTGCCCGCGGACAGGGGAGCGCCAGGGCCTGACACGAGCGTTCCAGACGGTCCAGGTGCGCGGCCCGGGCAAACGCCCGGCCATCTCTGACTGGGAACGCGTCGAACGCGCCGTCGCCGCGGATCAGCCCGTCGTCGGAGGCCGGGATCATCGCCTCGCCGGCGCGCATCAGCTCCCCGTCCAGGACCAGTGGCCACGCCTCGGCCCCGGACGGGACCGCGTGGGTGGCGGGATCGACACTGCTTTCCGTGCTCATCACCGGCCGGCTCAACTGTAGATCTTCTGCTGGCCGACCTGCAGCGCCAGCAGCAGCTGGGCCACGATCACCGGCATCGCCTCGCTGGGCGGGCAAGACGTCCTCGGGATCGGTGACCCCGGTGACGCCCTCCATGTCGACCGAGATGAACACCTTCATTGCTCGACCACCGCCTCGGGCGCGGTGCCGAGCTCGTGCTCGGGAACGGTGAGATGCGACCAGTACCGGTCCTTGCGCGGCCTCAGGAACACGACGTAGTAGATGGCTCCGCCGACGAAAATGGCCGCGCAGACCAGGAGGTCGCGGACCTTCTGCTGGCTGAGCGCGATGCCCACGCCGACCAGCGCGATCACCGGAGGAAGCGGCCAGAGCGGCATGCGGAACGGCCGCTCAAGCTCGCGCTGTCGCACGCGGCTGACCAGCGACGAAATTGCGATCAGCGCGTAGAGGATGATGATCAGCACCGAGGTGAACGTGACCACGCTGATCAGGCTCGACTGAGCGCACAAAACCGCGCCGAGGACGCCGACCGCCATCGTGGCCACCCACGGCATCTTGAAGCGGGGGTGTACCCAGGCCAGCGCGTTTGAGATCGGCATCGGCCACGCCTTGTCACGGCCGCTGGCGTAGGTGACCCGCGCGAACTGCAGCGTGATCGCCAGCGACGCATTGAAAATGGCCAGGATTGCGCCCCAGGTGACGATGCGCACGGCGGTCTCCCCAAACGAGGAGCGCACCACGTCGGTGAGCGGCGTCGAGGAGTGCAGGAACGCCGGCAGGTCCTGCGCGCCCAAGCTGACGCCGATGAACGGGATGACCTCGAACACGATCCCGATCACCGCCGCCATCACGACGGCCCGGCCCACATGCGAGGCATGCCCCTCCGTCTCCTCGGAGAAGTTGATCGCGCTGTCGTAGCCGTTGACCGAGAACAATGCGGTGGCTAGTGCGGCGATGATCGCGCTGACCGCCACCGGTCCAATGCCGTGGGTGCCGACCGCCATGTGCGGATTGGTGAACGTGCTGATCGACTGGTGCGTGTGCAGGAAGCCCGCCAGCGCGAGCATCACCACCACGCCGATCTCCAGCGCCAGGAAGAACCCGATCATGACCGCGTTGAAGCGCACATCCAGACATGCGATCAGCGCGACCAGGATCATCATGCCGGCCGCCACCCACTGCGTCGGCAGGGTTGGATAGAGCGAGTTGAGGTACGTGCCGATCCCGAACGCGACGCTCGCCGGGAGGAAGATGGCCTGCCCGATGTAGTCGAGCAGGGCCAGGAAGCCGACCGGGCGACCGAGCACCCGGGTGACGATCGAGTACAGGCCGCCCGCCACCGGGAACATCGACCCGAGCTCGCCCATGCACAGCGCGACATTCACCGCGATGAAGCCGCCGATCAGATAGGCCCAGATCGAGCCCGTACCCGCGGTGGCGATCACCGCGGTTCCCACCACCAGTAGCGAGGCGGTCGGGGTGATGTCGGACAGCGTCAGCGCCAGATTTCCGAGGATGTTCAGCCCGCGCTGGAGCTGGGGCTCGTACCCCATGTCCTCCAGCAGTTCCTCACCCTCGATGTCCTTCCCATGGTGCTCCTGATGGGGGGCGGTCTGGCTCACGTGGCGGCTCCTGCGTCGACGAATACGGAAAGGGGCAAGGTGAATCCGACGTTCCATACGCCCGCGTCGACGACCTCGAGGATCTTGAGGTCGCCGGCGAGGCTGCACAGCATGTAGGCGTCCTCCCGGGTCAGCCCGTGCTCGGCGACGATCCACTCGGTCATCGACAGCACCGCCTTGCGGGTGCCCTCCATCAGGTCCGGGGCGATGCCCATTGCGCCGTGGTGGCCCCCGGCGTCCACTTTGGGCGTCAGCGCCCCGGCGGTGCGGAAATGCGGTCCCGGGATCGTGCGCGGTTCGACCGTGAAGCGCAAGCTGGCCCGCATGTCGCACTCCATCGCCGCCACGCACACCTCGCCGTCGCCTTGGAAGGCGTGCGGATCCCCGCAGGAGAACAGCGCGCCCTCGCACCACACCGGCAGCCACAGCGTCGATCCCGCGGTCAGGTGACGGTTGTCCATGTTGCCGCCACCCTTGTGGGGCGGAAACGCCGAGGCGGTGGCCGGCTCGTCCGGGTGGTTTCCCATCGTGCCCAGAAACGGCGCGAACGGGATCCGGACGCCCGGGACGAGCTCGGCGTGGGTCCCGGAGCGCAGGTCGAGCGTGCGCAGGTACGGATCCGGGAAGTGGTCGGGCAGCGTGCCCAGGTCAGGCAGGATCACGCACCACCCCCACTCCCCCGGCCGCAGGTCGAGGATCTCCACCCGCAGCGTGTCACCCGGCCTGGCACCGTCGACGTACACCGGGCCGAGCATGTTGTAGAGCGTGTCGAAGTCGAAACTCGTCTCCTCGAAGCTCGCGCCCTCGTGCACCTGGCCATGGCCCGCCATCAGCAGGTCGTAGTGCACGATGTCGCCCGAGGAGATACGCAGCGTCGGCTGCAGTGTGTTGTCCCACCCGTGGTGGATCCGGTTGGCGTCGATCTGATGCTCCATGTGTGCCTGCGCTCCTCCTCCGTTCGTGTGTGATCTCAGGGCTGGGCAGCGGTCATGCCGACCCGTTCGGCAGCGGTGGAGTCGATGGCCCACCCCCGGGCTTCCACGGGCCACACATCGACGACGGCGTCGTCGTTGACCACCAGCATCTCTGCGTGCAGGTTCGCGGCAGCGCACGCGTGGTTGGGCACCACGCGCACGCGCGCCCCCACCGGGATCGCGCACGGGCCGTCACTGCGCACGATCGCCTGCTCCTCATACAGGCGCTCGATCCTTAGCTCGGGGTGTCCCTCGACCATCCCGAACCCGGAGGTGAGGGCGTTGAGCCGCTCGGCGGCGAGGGCCTTGGACCCCGAATCAAGGATCAACCGGTCCGGCGCGGGCCGCGAGACCACCGTGGCCAACACGGACAGTGCGCAGCGCTCCCGCCCGACGATCCCCAGCGCGACCTGCGTCGCGTCATAGAACACGTAGTTGCCGGGCCGGATCTCAGTGATCCCCTCGCCCGACTCCATGAAATGCGAGGTCGGCGTGCTGCCGATGCTGCGCACCGGCACCTCGACGCCGCGGGCGCCTAGCTCGCCGGCGGTGCGCAGGATCGCCTCACGCTCATCCCGCGCCGCACGAACCAGCCCGTCCCGGTCGGTGGCGGCATACGCATGGCCGCCGAAGGTGAGCAGACCGTCGAAGGTGCAATGGCGCGTACTGCCAGCTGCCCGGGCGACCAGGTCGGCAGTAGCAGGGCCCGGCGGCGTTCCGAACCGGCCCACCCCGCAGTCCACCTCCCACAGGTAGCCGACCTGGACCCCGGCTCGCCGGCATGCGCGTTCCAGTCCCGCGACGACCTCGGCGTCGTCGACAGTGACGCGGACCCGGACGCGCTGGGCCAGGGCCAGGATCCGCTCCAGGCGCCACTCTCCGACCGGCGCAGTCGTCACCAGCAGGTCCTCGTGACCGTGCTCGGCGAAGGACTCCGCCTCCGATGCCGTCGCGACGGTCAAGCCAGCCGCGCCGTGGTCGCGCTGCAGAGCGGCGATTGCCGGTGACTTATGCGTCTTGGCGTGCGGCCGCAGGGAGACACCAAGCGAGCCGGCCCGGGCAGCCATCTCCTCCACGTTCCGGCGTAGCCGGGCGCGATCGACGGTCAGCGCCGGCGTGGTCACTTTGTCCAGCCCAGGAAGCGTCACCACGGCGGTGTCGCCGCTCCGATCACCGTTGCCACCCCGACGCGCGAGGCGTTACGAAAGGCGTGTGGCCGCTCGGTTCGGAAGCGGATCATGTCGCCCTGGCCGAGCTCGTGACACTCCTCCTCGATCAACAGCTCGACCCGGCCGTGCAGCACATAGGCAAACTCCTCGCCCGGGTGACCGATCATGTCGCGGTCGAACCCGCCCCCGGGCTGGAACGTCAACAGATAGGGCTGAATCGTGTGGTCACGTCCGTTGCCCAAAAGCTGATAGGCGACGCCGGTGCCACGCTGCACCGATGCCACGGAGGCGGCGCAGTTGCGGATGATCTCCACACCCCGGGGGCCCGCTGCCGCGGCGGGCTCGCCGAGGAGCTCGGTGATGTGGACCCCGAAGTGCTCGGCAACCAGCTGCAGCCGCTTGAGCGACACGCCACCCTGCCCGTTCTCAATCGCCGATAGCGACGACGGGGCAATTCCAATATCTCGCGCCTGGGCACGCAACGTCTTCCCGGCCTGCATGCGCAGCCGGCGGACCCGCTGACCCACCACCTCGGACTGGGCCACCCCTGACGCCGCGCGTTCCCGGGTCGCCCCGTTTGGCTTCAGGCCTTCTGTTCGCTCTGCCTGCACGCTCCGTCCCAGTGTTCGGATTTCGCGAACACTGCCGGAGCCGTGCGCCACTGTCAAGCCGAGGAGAGCTCCCTGGCGCGACCGGCCCGGCCGGGTTAGACTCGCGCCGCGGCGAGGGCCGCACCCTGTCCGCGGAAAGGGCCGAGCCCACCCTCATTGTCAGACGGGTCGCACACACGCTTCCCCTCCAGCCGGAACAAGCGGGCGCCCGGCGCGACGGAAGGGAACCATCGTGACGTTTCAGCTCAATCTGGCGCAGCTGCGCAAGCAGGCCAAGGAACGTGTCCGTGAGCGGCGGGCGACCGGCGAGAGCATCACGCTGACCGGCGCGCAATTCGAGCTCGCGCGCGAGCTCGGCTTTCCGAGCTGGCCCAAGCTGAAGGCATATGTCGAGCGGCTCTCGCTGGAGCAGCCGTTCCAGGGCGACATCGGCTACTACGAGGACCGGGCGCAGGGCATCGCCTCGGTCAACGACGTGAGCATCGCCGAGGCGCGGCGCGATCTCGCCGCCCGGCACGGCTTTGCCGGCTGGCAGGAACTGCGCCGCCACGTCGAGGCGATGCACAGCGGCCAGGAGCCGCCGACTCCATTCGTGCTCGCCTACCGGGCCGTCGAGTCAGGCGACCGCGACCGCCTCGCCGAGCTGCTGGACCGTTTCCCCGATCTGGTCGTGCAGCGAGGCACCAACGGCAACGACCTGCTCGGCATGGCCGGCGCTCACGAGTGCGTGTCGCTGCTGCTGGAACGGGGCGCGGACCCGAATCGGGGCAACGACTATGGCTGGACCAAGCTGCACCAGGCCGGCTATGCGAACGACCGCGACCTGGCCGGGCTCATGCTGAAGGCGGGAGCCCGGACCGACCTGTTTGCCCGCGGCGACGGTGGCACGCCGCTCGTGGCCGCGCTGTTCTGGGGCCATCGCGAAGTCACCTCGCTGCTGGGGCGGGATCCGGGCAACCTGCGGGTCGCCGCCGGTCTGGGCGACCTCGCCCTGATCCGGGATCTGGCCGGCACTCCGCAGGCCGGCGCTCACCGTGGCTTCTACCGCCCCCACGGCGGCTTCCCGGCCTGGCAGCCCTCCAACGATCCGCAGGAGGTGCTCGACGAGGCGCTGGTGTGGGCGGCGAAATCCGACCGCGTCGACGCGATCCGGCTCCTCGTGGAGTTGGGGGCCGACGTCAACGCAGATCCGTACCGCGGCACCGCGCTCACCTGGGCCGCGGTGAACGGCCGGGTGGAATCCGTCCGCACCCTGGTGAAGCTCGGCGCCGACCCGGACCGGCGCGGCAGCTTCGGCGGGCCGAGCCACGGCGAGGGCGTCACCGCGATCCACCTCGCCGCTCAGGCCGGGCGGCGTGAAGCCGTCGTCGCCCTGCTCGACCTCGGCGCCGACCCGACGATCGTCGACAGCCTCCATGGCGGCGACGCGCTCGGTTGGGCCGGCGTCGGCGGCCACGCCGACCTCGCGGACATACTCGATCACCGGGGTACATAACACCCGTGACGATCATCCTTCCAGCCCGGATCACGGACGGTCCCATCGGACTGCGGCCCCTGCGCGCCGAGGACGCCGCGCCATATGCCGGCGCGTTCGTGGCCGATCCCGACCTCGGCACGCTGTTGGGCGTCGAACAGGATCCAGACGAAGCCTCGGTGCTCAAGCAGGTCACCGACCAGGAGCGGCGCGCCGCGGACGGCAAATCGGTGCAACTGGCGATCGTCGACCACGACGTGTTCTGTGGCGCGGTCTCGGCCTTTGCGTTCGACTGGCATCACCGCCGCTGCGAGGTCGGCTACTGGGTCCGGCCCGAGCACCGTCAACGCGGGCTCGCGTCGACCGCCGTGCGCGCGGTGATCTCGTGGCTGTTCTCCGACCTGGACCTGCTCCGGATCGAGATGACCACGACCCCGGACAATCCGGTCGTGCCGGCTCTGGCCGCCAAGCTGGGCTTCACGCAGGAGGGCGTGTTGCGGGCCAGGAACATCGAGCGCGGGCGGCGCGTGGACATCATCTGGTTCGGTCTGCTGCGCGACGAGTGGGCGGCCTGACTCCGCTCATGCGCGCCGGGGCCTACGGGCGGCTGCTGCGCGCTCCATCGGTGCTGCGGCTGGCCGCCTGCTACCTGGCGCTCGGCGTCTCGAGCACCATGACGCCGGTGGCGTTCGTCCTCTTCGCCCGGGACGCCACCCATTCGTTTGCCCGCGCCAGCCTGGTGCTGGCCGCCGGGACCGCCGGCGGACTCCTGTTCGGCCCAGTCCGCGGGCGTCTGGTCGATCGCCTCGGGCCGGCCACGGCGATCCTGGCGCTGGCGATCCCCGACGTGCTCACCGACGTGGGCTTCATCGTCGGCGGCCGGGCGCACGCGGGCACCGGGGTCCTCATCGCGCTGGCGTTCGTGGCCGGCGCCGTGACGGCGCCCGCCGGCGCCGCCCTGCGCAGCGTGTGGTCGGAGACGCTCGCGGCGACCGAGACGCGCCAGGCCGGCTATGCCCTGCTGACGATGATGACCGAGACCACCTACATCGCCGGACCGCTGATCGCCGGCCTGCTCATAGCTGTCTGGTCGCCCACCGCCGCGGTCGCTGCCACCGCGCTCCTGAGCTTCGTCGGCGCCGTCGGATTCGCCACCGCCCCCGGCACCCGCCGCCGACAGCCGAAGCCCTCCGCGCCCGGGCGCCTGCCCGCGCTGGCCGGGAAGGGCATCCGCACCGTGGTCGGCACCTCGGCCGCCTTCGGCCTGACGTTCGGCGTGCTCGACGTGACGTTTCCGGCGTTCGCCCGCACCCACGGGTCCGCGGCGGTGGCCGGCATCCTCCTGTCCGCGTTTGCGGTGGGCGCCTGGATCGGAGGCTTTCTCTACGGCCTCCGACCCCGAGCCGGATCAGCCGGAGATCAGTACCCCCGCTGGTGCCTGCTGGCGGCACTGGGGCTGGCGCCCCTGATCCTCCGCCCCGGCCTGGCCGTCATGGTCGCCCTGACCGGCCTCAGCGGGATCTGCTTCGCCCCCATCTCGACCTGCCAGATGGCGGTGATCGACGAGGTCGCCGACCCACTGCACAAGGCCGAGGTCTTCACCTGGCTCGGCACGCTCTATGGCGCCGGCCTGGCGCTCGGGGCGGCCCTGGCGGGCCAGCTCATCACGGCCGTCGGCACCCGACCCGCGCTGGCTCTGGCCTGCGCGTCGACCGCGCTGGCCTGGCTCGTGACCACCGTCCGGGCCAAGACGCTGATGCCGATGGAACGTCCTACGGGAGCGTCCATAGAACGGTCTCCCCTTTCTGACCCAGCGAATGCCCCGACACTCCGACGCCCGTGAGCGCATGATCGAGAGCGCCGCCGTCAGTCGTAATGCCGCAACCGCGGCCATAGGACAGGCCATGCCGCAGCGGGCCGACACAGCATCACCGGGAGGCCCTCCTCCTGGTTGTTCAGCTGGAGGCCGTTGTGGACAACCGCCAGTGTGCGGCAGCCGGCGAACTCGGGAGCGGCGGCCGCTGGGTTGTTGAAGCCGACCAGCAGCACGTGGGTGTCGGCCGGCGGGGGCATCCCCCATTCGCTGAAGCCGTTATGTCCACTGTAAGCGCGGGGTAGCCACGGGTCGGCGGGCAGGAGGTCGATCGCTCCGGCCTCGCCGTAGTTGGCGGTGAAGACAGCCGTGCGCCCGCGTTCGCCCGAGGGGATCTCCGCCCAGGCCTGCGAGACCGTTGTCATGAACTGGGGCCACCCCGCCGTCTCTTCCTGGGCGCTGTTCAGCGCAACCACGATGCTGCCCTGGAGGTCACGGGCGGGAAGCAGCGGCAGCGCGATCAGCGAGCTGACCGCGGCGCTGAGGGCGACCGCTCCGGCCAGCAAGGCGGTCCGGTGCGATCCGCGCAGCGTCCACTCGGCGGTTGGGATCGCGCCGAGCCCGAGCAGCACTGGATACAGGCTCGCCAGGTAGTAGGCATGGCCGTTGCCGACCAGGTAGAGGACGGCCATGACGGCGTACGTGATCGGCACGAACCGCAGCCGCCGCCACGAGGCACGCCGGAACGGCGCGATCAGTCCGGCCACCCAGACCGGCACCAGCACCGGGCTCACCATCACGAGCTGGAACGGGATGAAGCCGGCCCGCCCACCCTCCTGGCTTCCGGCGATGTTGCGGGCCACCGTCAGCTGGGGCCAGCCGTGCTGCTGCTGCCAGATCAGGTAGGGAAGCGCCAGCACGACCGCGGCGACCGCGCCCGCTACCGCCCAGCGAGACCGCAGCGCGGCCCGCGGGCCGACGACCAGCAGCGCGGCCACCATCACCAGCGCCACCAGACCGACCTGTGGCTTGGCCTCGATGCCGAGGCCCACCACCAGACCAGCCGCCAGCAGGGACGGCCCGCCGCCCCGGAGGGCGGCTCGGACCGCCAGCCAGCTCAGCGTCGTCGTGCTCAGGAGGTCGAACGTCGTGGTGCTCACCAGGTGCGCGACCGCCAGGGCGAAGCCGGACACGGCCGTGCACCCAGCCGCGATCAACTGTGCCCGTGACCCGCCCCCCACCTCCCGCGTGATCAGCGCCGACAGGCCGGTCGTGAGGCCTGCGATCAGCGCCGATGGGGCTCGCAGGACGATCAGTGACCCGGGCGCGATCGCATTCATCGCCCACGCCAGCAGCGGGACGAGCGGCGGCTGGTCGGGATAGCCGAAGGCGGCGTGCGAGCCGGCGACGATGAAGTACAACTCGTCCCGGTGGTACCCGTACCGAGTGCTCGTCGCCAGCAGCCCGGCGATCTGGATCGCCGCAATCGCGCCGATCCACGGGCTGAGCGGCCCCGTGGCTGGAGCCGATCCGGCCTTCGACACTTGACGCTGAGCCGACACCGCGGTCCATAGCCTGGCCGCCCGGATGCTCCCCCGCAAGGCAGCCGGTCCGCTGGCGCTGGCGTTCCTGGCGCTCGCGCTGCCCGCGACGGCCCTGGCGCTCCGGCTGCGAGCCGCTGCTCACCGCCGGCCGACCCGCGTCGCCCGCATGCCGACGGCGCGCCCGTCGCGCGGAGTCCCGGCCATCGGCGCGCTCTACGCCAACGCCCGCGCCACGCTGCATGGGTGCACGGCCAGCGTCGTCCACAGCCCGCGTGGCGACATGCTCATGACCGCGGCGCACTGTGTTGTCGGCCGCGGCGCCGGGATGGTGTTCGTGCCCGACCAGGACGGCGCCCGGCAGCACTTCGGGCGCTGGACCGTCACGGCCGTGCACCTCGAGGCCAAGTGGGTCACGCGGCAGGATCCAGACGCCGACCTGGCGTTTCTCACCGTGGCGCCGCAGACGATCAACGGCGTGCCCACGGAGATCGAGCGGGTCACCGGCGGATACCGGCTGGGCGCCACCGCGGCCCGCCGCCAGATCGTGACCGTCACTGGCTATCCGGCGGGGGGCGCCAACGATCCGATCACGTGTCGGGCGAGGGTGTATTTGACGAAATGGTTCCCGTCGTTTGACTGCCGGGGCTACGTGGGCGGCACCAGCGGGTCGCCCTGGCTGCGGGCCACGCGGCACGGCACGCAGATCGTCGGGGTCATCGGCGGGCTCAACCAGGGCGGTTGCCATGACTACACGTCCTACAGCTCGCGCCTGCAGGCGGACGCCGACGGTGCCTACCACCGCGCGGCGGTGCATGGTCCGGCGGACGTCGCTCCCCGCCCGGGCAGCGACGGTTGCTGAGCTCTAGCCCGCGGGCAGGGTTGCCGACGGCGACCCGGTGAGCGCCGGCAGCTCGTCGAACGCCTCGCGGACCAACACTGAGAGGTCGCGCCGGCCGGCCGCGTCGTGCCAGCGCTCGAACGCGATCTTGAACACCGCCACCCCGATCTCGGCGGTCAGCCCGGCAGCCGGGTCTCCCACGCCGCGGCCGCGCAGCGCGTCGGCGAGGGCGGCGGCCAGCGACGCCAGCTTGATCAGCTCGCGCTCCTGCAGTTCCGGATTGGCGGCGATGATCGCCTGACGGCGGTGGCCGAACTCGCCCCGGTCCTTCAGCAGCGCGGCCGCCGCGTCGACCGCCGCGCCCACGGCCTCGATCGGCGTCGCGGCGTCCGGCGCGTCCGCCACCGCGCTGACCATTAGCTCCTGCAGGTCGTCGGCGCCTGAGAACAGCACCTCGCGCTTGTCGGCGAAGTACCGGAAGAACGTGCGCTCGGTCAGCCCGGCCCGCTGGGCGATCTCCGCCACAGTCGTCTGCTCGAAGCCCCGCTCGGAGTACAGCTCCATGGCCGCCTGCTCCAGGCGGCCGCGGGCATTGGGCTCCCAGCGAGTCATGGTCATCATGTTAGTGATGACAGCAACTGACATCGCCGTGCTACAGTGATGTCAGTAACTGACATGCATCCGTTCCCCGCTGCATAAGCGGAGAAGCGGCCGCCCACAGGAGGTTTCCCCATGCGCGTTTTCGTCACCGGCGCAACCGGCTGGATCGGTTCCGCCATCGTCCCCGAACTGATCGAGGCCGGCCATCAGGTGGTGGGGCTCGCCCGCTCCGACGAAGGCGCCGCCGCGGTGGCGGCCGCCGGAGCCGAGGTCGTGCGCGGGTCGCTCGATGACCTCGACGGCCTGCGCGCCGCCGCTGCCGCCGCGGACGGCGTGATCCATACGGCCTACATCCACGACTTCTCCGATATGGAGGGCGCGGCCCGGACCGAGCTGGGCGCCGTCGAGGCGCTCTCCGGCCCGCTTCAGGGCACCGGGCGGCCCCTGGTCGTCACCACCGGCACCGCGCTGCTCAAGCCGGGCCAGGTGGTGACCGAGAACGACTCGGCCGACGCCGGGGGCGGTCACCCGCGTGCCGCCACGGAGCTGGCCGCCAAGGCGCTGGCCGACCGCGGCGTGCGTGTCTCGGTGGTCCGTCCCGGCGCCTCGGTGCATGGCGAGGGCGACCACGGCTTCGTCCCGGTCCTGATCGACGTGGCCCGCCGCACTGGCGTCTCCGGCTACATCGGCGACGGGTCCAACCGGTGGCCCGCGGTGCACCGGTTCGACGCCGCCCACCTCTATCGGCTGGCCCTGGAGCGGGCTCCGGCCGGCTCGGTGTTCCACGCCATCGGCGACGAGGGCGTGCCGACGCGGGACATCGCCGAGATCATCGGACGGCATCTCAGCCTCCCGGTGGTCTCCATCGCGCCCGAGAACGCGGGCGAGCATTTCGGCTGGATCGGCGGGTTCTTCGCGCTCGATGCGCCGGCGTCGAACGCGCTGACCCAGGAGCGGTTGGGATGGAGGCCGACGCACATCGGTCTGCTCGAGGATCTCGACCAGGGCCACTACTTCACGTCCACCGTCGTCGCCATGTCGTAGCGCGGCCAGGGCCGGCCGCTCGCTGTCTGCGAGCGGCCGATCCCGTGGCCGGCCGGTGGCCCACATCGCCGTCACCAGACCGCCGGTGAGCAACTAGACTCTCTCGTCGATGCCCAAGCAGCAGCGAATGATGCGCGTCGAGCAGCGCAGCCAGATGGCCCACATGCAGCAGCTGGAGAGCCGGAGCGACGAAGAGCTCGAGGCCGAGACCAGGTACAAGGCGGCCGCCCAGGCCATCCTCGGCGCCCGCGCGGCCGAGAAATACGACGCCAAGGCTGCCCGGGCACACTTCCAGCGTGCGATCGCCGCCGCCCGCCCCCAGGAGCGCCTCCAGTTGCGGCGTATGGCCGATGCGTCGCTGGCACTGGCCGAGCGGCGACCAGACGATCTGAAGAAGGCCACGGAACGCCTGGGCGTCGACGCTCCGAGCAAGGGGCAGCTTCGCGGCCTGCGGTTCATGGGCCTGGTGGCGCCCCCCAAGAGCGCCGGCATCATGGCCCGCCTGCGCGGCATCCTGATCGTCGTGGCCCTGATCGTCGCGATCCTGGCGGTGGCGTTCGGCATCGTCAGCGGCATCGCCGCCATCGCGGGTGGGCTCTCGCTGGACCTGCGGATTTTCTACACCTTCCTGCTCGTCGTGATCGCCCTCGGCGTGCTGGCGTTCGTCGGCCGGCGCCGACAAAAGAAGGCGCAGGCGCAACGGGCCGAGCAGACGGCGGCTCGCTCCCGCTGACCTGCTAGGGAGCCGCGGCCATGTGCGGGCGCTACACGCTGGCCGCGCCGGACCCGGCCGCAGTGCGATCGCGCTTCGCGCTCGAGGAGTCGCTCGAGGTGCGGCAGCGCTTCAATGTCGCGCCCGGCGATGACGTGCTGGCGGTGACGACCGACCGGGAGGGCCGCTCACGGGGCGAGATGCTGCGCTGGGGCCTGGTGCCGTCCTGGGCCAAGAGCCCGGACACCGGTCTGAAGATGATCAACGCCCGCCTGGAGACCGTGGCCGAGCGGCCGGCGTTCCGCCGCGCCTTCGAGCGGTACCGGTGCCTGATCGTGGCCGACGGCTTCTATGAGTGGCGGCCGACGCCCGGCGGCCCCAAGCAGCCGTTCCACATCACCCGGGCCGACGGCGAACTGTTCGCCTTCGCCGGCCTGTGGTCGATCTGGCACGCCCCGGACGGCGACACCCTGCGCACGTGCACCATCCTGACGCGCGCCGCCAACTCGGCGCTGGCCCCGCTGCACGACCGTATGCCTGTCATCCTGGCCCCGCCACACGAGTCCGCGTGGCTGGATACGGCGACGCCGCCGGACCGACTGACCGAGGTCCTCTCCGGGTTGTCCGCCGTCGAGACCGCGCTGACCGAGGTCGGGACCGCCGTCAACGACGCGCGTTACGACGGTCCGGAGTGCCTGGCGCCGCCGGCCCCGAGTCCCCAGGCGTCGTTGTTCTGACCGTCAGGACTCCGGCGCGGCGAAGCTGGGCGCCGGGAGGACGATGGCGCCGCCCGCCCCGGTGGCGGGAGCCGCCACCGCCGGCGCCGCAGCCGCCACCGCCGGCGCGGCAGCCGCCACCGCCGGCGCGGCAGCCGCCGGGATCTCCTCGACGAGCGGACGGGTAAGCCAGGCGTTGAACGCGTCAGCCGGCATCGGCCGACTGACGTGGTAGCCCTGGGCCAGGTCGCAGCCCAGCGCGGCCAGCTCGTCGAGCGTGGCGCCGTCCTCGACGCCCTCGGCGATCACCCGCAGCCCCAGGTCGTGCCCGAGGTTGATGGTGGATCGGACGATGATCAGATCGCTCTCGTCCTGGAGCATCGGGCCGACGAACGAGCGGTCGATCTTGAGCTCGTCGATCGGCATCTTGCGCAGGTTGGCCAGCGATGAGTAGCCGGTGCCGAAGTCGTCGACCGACAGGCGGACGCCCAGCGCGCTCAACCGTCCGACCGTCGCCAGGGCCCGCTCCGGGTCGGACATGATCATGCTCTCGGTGATCTCCAGCTGGAGCGCGTCCGGCGGTAGCGCATACGTGTCCAAGAGCTCGTCGAGCGCGACCGGGAGGTCTCGGTCGAGCAGGTTGCGGACCGACAGGTTGACGGCCACCGAGAGCTCGCGGCCGTCGCGCCGCCAGGCGGCGCACTCCGCGATCGAGTGCTCCAGCACGTGACGCGTGAGCGGGCCGATCAGGCCGGTCTGCTCGACCGTCTGCACGAACGCCGCCGGCGGGATCAGGCCGTGCTCGGGGTGCTGCCACCGCACGAGGCCCTCGGCGCCCCGCACGCGCAGGTCGTCCAGGTCGATGATCGGCTGGTAGTGCACGACGATCTCATCGGACGCCAGCGCGTGCCGGATGTCGGACAGCACGCTCAGCCGACGGACCGAGTGCGGGTTCTGCTCGGCCGTGTAGACCTTGTAGTCGGTCTGCGTCTCCTTGGCGCTGTACATGGCGATGTCCGCGCACCGCAGCAGCGCGTGCGCGTCGTCGCCGTCGTCGGGGAACCGCGCCACCCCAATGCTCGCCCCCACTTCCAGAGACATCTCATCCACGCAGAACGGCTCGGACACGATCCGGACCAGCCGGGCCAGGAACCCCTCCAGGATCGGCAGCTCGTCGATGTCCTCCCCCAGCAGGATCCCGAACTCATCGCCCCCCAGCCGAGCCACCAGCCCCCGCTCTCCGACCGTCGCCACCAGGCGCGGCCCCAGCTCCCGGAGCAGCACGTCGCCGTAGTGGTGACCGAGCGTGTCGTTGACCTCCTTGAACCGGTCGAGGTCCATCAGGAGGACGGGGAAGCTGCCGCCGGTCTCACCGGCCTTCGCGATCCGCGTCTCGACGGCGGTGCGGAACGATTCCCGGTTCGCCAGTCCGGTCAGCTCGTCGGTGGTGGCTGCCCGC
>JBPYFQ010000056.1:0-16962 GCA_051985625.1 Solirubrobacteraceae bacterium | reverse complement strand
CGGCATCATGGTCGGCCCCGCCGTGGGCGGCATGCTCGCCCAGTTCGCCGGCCTGTCGGCGGCGTTCGTGACCGTGGCCGCGCTGGCCACGGCGGTGATCGTGCCGCTGGCAGCGGTGCCGTCGGGTCGGCGGCGGTCCGCCCAACGCCGGCGGCGGCCCAGCTTGCGGTGGCGGCGCGAGCGCGACCGGGGTATGACGCCCCCGGCCCGGCCCGGCGGCGGGAATACCGGCCTCCGCGCCACCCTGGGCCTGCTACGGGAGCCGGGTATCGCCGCCGCCGCCGGCGCACTGGTCGTGTCTGGCTCGGTGTCCGGCGTCAGCAACCTGCTCATCTCCGGCGGGCTGCACCACCTGGGCATCTCCACCGGCCGGATCGGCCTCGCCTTCTCGGCGGCCGCCGTCTGCTACATCGCGGTGAGCACGACGGTCGTGCGACTGGGGCGGCGGGCGCACACCCTGCGCTTCAACGCCGTGTCGACCACGCTGCTGGCGCTGGCGCTGCTCCCGGCCGCCTTCGGCGTCGGGGTGGCGGGCCTGGTGGCCGCGCTGTTGCTGAGCGCGGCGCCGCGCGCAGCGGTCAGCACGATCGCCTACGCGCTGGCGTCGACGGGCGACGACGGGTCCTCGCAGGCCGGCGCGAAGAACGGCGCGACGGGAGAACGCCCCGCTGAGACCCGCGTGGGCAACGGCGCGACCGGAGAGCGCACTGCCGAGGCCGGAGTGGGCAACGCCCAGTCCGGGACCGCCGGTCGCGACGGGCTCGTCTTTGGCCTGCTCAACGGCGGTTGGGCGGCGGCCATGGTCCTCATGCCGCTCCTGGCCGGCGCCATGGAGCAGCACGATGGCGCCCGGGCGGGCTACCTGGCAGTGATCCTGCCGTCGTGCGTCGTCGCCGCCTGGCTGGTGGCTCGCTCCGGCGTCGGCGAGAGCTCGGACGGCCGCCGGCGCGTGGAACGGCTGCGTGGCGCGGCGGCACGGGTCAATGTCGGCCGGCTGATTCCGCGGCCTGACCGATCCCACCCGATCCACCTGGCCGGCCAGTGGACCGGCCGCACGGCCGTCCACGTGACCCGGACGAAGCGACATGGCAACGCCCGGCGCAAGGTCTCACGTGTCCAGCCGGCCCGCGCCGCCGGCCGGCACCCGGTCCGGTCGGTCGGTCGCCGCCTGCCCCGACGCGACGACGAAAACCCCCTCGGGTAACCCAGCGGCCGCGGCCAGCGGCTGACTTTGGGGGAGATCCGGCACAAAACCGGCCGGATCTCCCCCAGAGTGGCTCACTCGGAGCATCGGAGCGTCGTTTTCCGCCCCTTTCGTGCTCAGAGTGACGATCCCGCGCGCCGGCGCCCCGCTCCGCCCGTCGCCTTCTCGTTGCCGGCGCCCCGCTCCGTCGCCTTCTCGTTTCCATGTCGTTGCGACCCGGGGCGAACATCCCACCAACCACGTCCCCGCGGGAGATCGTGGTCCCGCCGCGAAAGGTCCGGACGGCCCGGCTACCCTGCCGCGGCGTGCTCCGAGCTGCCCTCCACGGCCTGCAGCCGGCGCAGCTCGTCCAGCGGGATGTGGCAGCGGATGCCGTGGCCCGGCTCCTCCTCGCGCAGCTCCGGTTCGGTGGTCTCGCAGATTTCGCCGATCTTGCGCGGGCAACGGGTGTGGAAGGGGCAGCCGGACGGCGGGTCGGCCGCGCTGGGGATCTCGCCCTCCAGGCGGATGCGGAGCCGGTCGGTGTCGTCCAGGGTGGGAACCGCGGACAACAGGGCCTCGGTGTACGGGTGGTGGGGGCTGGAGAAGACGGCGTCGGCCGGGCCGATCTCCATGACCCGTCCCAGGTACAGCACGACGATCCGGTCGGCCAGGTAGCGCACGACGCCCAGGTCGTGGCTGATGAACAGGTAGGCGACGTGCTCGCGCCGCTGGAGGTCGGTCAGGAGGTTGAGGATCGCGGCCTGGACGGACACGTCAAGCGCGGAGGTGGGCTCGTCGCAGATCACAATTCTGGGGTCGCCGGCGAACGCCCGGGCGATGGCGACGCGCTGCTTGAGCCCGCCGGAGAGCTGGGAGGGTCGCATCGACAGGTAGCGGTCCGACAGTCGCACGGATGCGATCAGCGTCTGCAGGCGCTGCTGCAACGCGTCGCCGCTGTAGCCGCCGAGCTTGGCCAGCGAGCGGCTGATCAGGCGGCGCACCGAGTGGCGCCGGTTCAGCGCCGAGTCCGGGTTCTGGAACACGATCTGCAGCGCCTTCTGGTCCTCGGCCGAACGCTTTGGCGCCGTCGCGGCGACCGCGTGTCCATTGAGCGTGACCTCGCTGCCCTGATCCGGGGCGGTCAGGCCGATCGCCACCCGGGCCAGGGTCGTCTTGCCGCTGCCGGACTCGCCGACCAGCCCCACGGTCTCGCCGGCGGCGACGTCCAGGTCGACGTCGTTGAGTCCGCGCACGCTCTGGCCGCCCATGTGGAACGTCTTGCTGGCCGATCGCAGGCTGAGCAGCACGTCGCCGGGCCGGCCGTTGCCAGCGCCCGCGCTCTCCGCGGCCGCGGCCGGGGCCGGGGCCGCGGCCGGGGCCGGGGCTGCGGCCGGGGTCGGGGCCGGGGTGTCCTCGCCCGGCTCGAGCCCCTGCACATCGCTCGTCTCACCGGTGGTGACCAGCGGCACGGTCTGGGCACGGTCGTTGTAGTGGCAGCGTGAGCCGCGGCCCCCGCCGATCTCGTAGATGGGCGGTGCCTCGGACCGGCAGCGGTCGTCGGCCAGGCCGCAACGGTCGGCGTAGATGCAGCCCTCCACCACCGAGCCGGGGGCGGGGAGCGAGCCGGGGATCGTGGACAGCGGGGGGCGGCCGCCGTTGGCGCTCCGGGCGGCGCCCGCCGGATCGCGGCGGGGGATCGCCCGCAGGAGTCCGACCGTGTACGGGTGGCGGGGATCCCGGAAGACCTCGGCCGCCGGGCCCTCCTCCACCAGCTCGCCGGCGTACAGGACGCCGACGCGGTCGCACATCTTGGCGATGACCGCCAGGTTGTGGCTGATGAACAGCAGCGACGTGTTGAACTCCGAGCGCAGGCCGACGATCAGGTCGAGCACCTCGGCCTCGACGGTGGCGTCCAGCGCGGTCGTGGGCTCGTCCAGGATGAGCAGCGATGGCTCGGCGGCCAGCGCCATCGCGATGACCACACGCTGGAGCATCCCGCCGGAGAGCTGGTGCGGGTAGCGGTCCATCACGCCCTTGGGGTCGGAGATCCGCACCTTCTCCAGGATCTCCTGGGCCTTGGCCAGGGCGGGCTTGCGGTCCAGGCCGGCGATCTCGTAGACCTCGGCCACCTGGCGGCCGACCAGGATGGAGGGGTTCAGCGCCCGCCCGGGCTCCTGGTAGACCATCGACACCGTCCGGGCGCGCAACTGCTGGAGCTCAGCGCCGTTGAGCGCCAGCACGTCGCGGCCGTCGATCTCGATATTGCCTGCGCTGACCCGGCCGTTGCGCGCCAGGTAACGGACGACGGCCAGCGCGATCGTCGACTTGCCGCAGCCGGACTCGCCGACCAGGCCAAAAGATTCGCCCCGCGCGACATGGAAGCTGACGTCGCGCACCACCCGGTTGACGTTGCGCCGGACGCGATAGCTGATGTCGACGTTCGACAGCTTCAGGGCATCCGCGTCGCCGTCGCCGCGGCGCGGTGCCGCCGGCTGGGTGGGCTCGGTCGTGCTCATCAGCCCTCCATCGCGGCTTCGATTGAGGTGGCGAGCATGTTGACTCCGACGACCAGGGTGGCGATGGCCAGCGCATCGAACAGCACCTGCCACCAGTAGCCGGCGCTGACCTGGCCGTAGTTGTTGGAGATGTCCAGCCCCCAGTCCGACGACGGCGGCTGGACGCCGAAGCCGAGGAACGACAACGTCACGATGGTGAAGATGGCGTACCCCAGGCGGACGGTGAACTCGACCGCGATCGGCGCCATGATGTTCGGCAGGATCTCGGCGAACATGATGTACAGCGAACTCTCGCCGCGCAGCCGGGCGGCGGCCACGTAGTCGAGGTCACGCTCGCCCAGCACGGCGGCCCGCACGGTCCGGGCGATCAGCGGCGTGAAGATGATGCCGATGGTGATGATCAGCGTCGTGTTCGACGCTCCGAGCGCCACGATGCCGAGGATCCCGGTCACGACGAGCGGCAGCGCCAGGAACGCCTCCACGACGCGGCCGATGGAATCGTCGACCGCGCCGCGGTAGTAGCCCATGAACAGGCCCAGGATGGTGCCCAGGACCGTGCCCATCAGCGTGGCCAGCGGCGCGGTGATGAGGATGTCCCGCGAGCCGGTGATGACGCGGGCGAACATGTCGCGGCCGAGTTGGTCGGTGCCGAACCAGTGTGCGCCCGAGGGCGCCTGGTTGATGTTGAGCAGGTTCTGGGCGAACGGGTCCTGGACCACCAGGGTGCCGAAGATGGCGGCCAGGATCCAGAAGCCGAGGATGACGGCGCCGGCGATAAACGACTTCTGGTGGACGAGGTCCTGCAGGAACTCGCGGCGGCGGACCTCGGCCTGCCCGGCGCTGAGGGCGGCGGTGGACTCGACAGGAACAGCCTCGATGCTCATTCGACACCCCGGTAACGGATCCGCGGGTTCAGCAGCGTGAACGCGATGTCGGCGGCCAGCGTGGCCACCATGTAGATCACGCCGATGACGAGCACCCCGGCCTCCAGCATGGGGAAGTCCTTCTTCGTGGCGGCGTTGTAGATGAGCGTGCCGATCCCGTTGTAGTGAAACAGCGTCTCCACCAGCACCAGCCCCCCGATCAGGTAGCCGGTCTGGGTGGCGATCACGGTGATGGTGGGCAGCAGCGAATTGCGCAGCACGTGACGGCGGATCATCACCCCGCGGGGCAGGCCCTTGAGCGTCGCCGTCCGGGCATAGTCGGAGTTGAGCGCCTCCACCGTGCCGGCCCGCGCCATCTGCTGGATGTAGCCGAACAGGATGAGCACCAAGGGGATGGCGGGCAGGATGAGGTGGTAGACCTGGGTGCCGATACTCGACCCGGGCGGGGTGGAGGCCTGGATGGGCAGGACGTTGAGCCAGATGCCGAACACGAGGATGAGCACGATCCCGGACACGACCTCAGGGATGACCGTTCCGGTCAGGCCGCCCACGCTGATCGTCCGGTCGAGCCGCTTGCCGTAGTTGAGCGCGGCGATGACCCCGCCGATGATGCCCAGCGGGACCACGATGATGAAGGCCAGCGCCGCCAGCTTGAGCGAGTTGACCAGCGCGGTGCCGAGCAGCGGGCCGATCGGCGCGTTGTACTCGTACGAGGTGCCGAGATTGCCAGTCACCAGGTTGCCGATCCAGGTCAGGTACTGCTGGATGAGCGGCTTGTCGGTTCCCAGTTGATGGTTGAGCGCCGCGACCGCCGACGGTGACGCCAACGGCCCCAGGATCTCCCGCGCCGGGTCGCCGGGCAGCACCTGGGCGGCAAAGAACACGATCACGCTGAGGATCCATAGGGTGATCAGCCCCAGGCCGATCCGCTTGGCGATGAACGCCGTCACCGGCTCCTACCCCTCCCCGGGTGGTGGGACGCCCACCGGCGGTCCCTGAAGATGCGGGTTTGCGTTGCGCAGCGGCTCTACGACTTGTAGGTCTGACCCAAGAATACCTGTGAAACGCCCGTCGGGTTGACTCCGTGCACCGACGGCGTGGTGGCGGCCAGGCCGTCGATCCAGTACGGGATGATGAGCGGCGTCTCCGCCAGCAGCAGGTTCTCGATCTTGCCGGCGACCTGCTGCTGGGTCTGCACGTCGAGCGCCGCCGTGTACTGGCGGACGAGCGCGTCGTACTGGGGGTTGTGGAAATGGGCGGCGTTCCAGGCGCCGTGCGTCGTCAGCGGCGCGCCGAGGAACACGTTGGGAACGCCGCGGTCGCCGTAGTTGACGAGGCTCATCGTGCTGTCCAGCCAATCGGAGTTGCCGAACACGGCCTTCCCGTAGTAGCTGGACTGGTTCTCGACCTTGAGGTTGATGTTGACGTTGATCGGCGTCGTGGCCTGCTTGATCACGACCGCCAGCTGGGAGATCTCCTCGTAGATGTCGGCGGCCATGGTCACGTTGAAGCCGTGGGGATGGCCGGCGGCCGCCATCAGCTGCTTGGCCTTGGCGATGTCCTGGGTGCGCTGGGGCACGCTGGTGTTGGTGGACTTGAACATGGGCGCGAACGGCGTGTCGTTGCCCACCTCGCCCCGGCCCAGGAGCAGCGCCTTGACCATCGCCGGGCGGTCCAGGGTGAGCGCGATGGCCTGGCGCACGCGCGGATCGGTGAACGGCGGCTGATCGGTGCGCATCGACAGCTCGCGGTGGTTGGACGACTTCAGCGTGATGATCTTGTACTGCGAGCTGTTGAGGATCGCCTCGGCGCCGGTCGGCACGAACTGGGCGATCCCGTCGACGCTCCCGCCCTGGAGGGCCAGGATCTGGGGCGACTGGCTCTCGTAGAACTTGAACTGCACCCCGTCCAGGTAGGGCTTGGGCCCCCAGTAGTCCGGGTTGGCGACGAAGTTGGCTCCTTGGTTCTGCGTATAGCTCTGCAGCTTGAACGGGCCGGTGCCGACGAACGTGCTCTGCCACTTGGCGAAGTCGGTCCCCTTGGGCACGATGATGGCGTTGTAGTTGTCCGAGGAGACGATGTAGGGGAAGTTGCCATTCGGGGCCTCCAGGTGGAAGGCGACGGTCGAGGGATCCACCGCGCGCACCCCGGACGGAGTGAGCACCCCGGTGAACGTCGAGAGCGCGTTGGAGGAGTTCTTGGGATCGGACAGCTGCTGGAACGTGTAGACCACGTCGTCGGCGGTCAGCGGCTGGCCGTTGTGGAACTTGACGTTCGGCCGCAACGTGAACGTCCACACCGAGCCGTCGTGGTTCGGGGTCCACTTGGTGGCCAGCATCGGCTGCAGCCGCAGCTCCAGGTTGTTGTCGAAGGTGAGGAACTCGCCGGTCTGGGCCAGCATGCACAGCCCGCCGCCGTCGTCGACGACCAGGGGATTCATCGCCGTGGCCGGCGTCTGCGCCGCCATGGTCAGGGTGCCGCCCTTCTTCGGCGTCCCGCCGCTGGACGGGCTCGAGGCCGCCGAGGTCCCCACCTTGTTCGCGCCGCCGCAGGCGGCCAGGATCGCGCCCATCACCGAGGCCGACATGCCGACCGTGGCGCCACGACGGAGGAACGTCCGCCGGTCCAGGCGGCCGGATACCAGCTCGTCGACGTAGTGGTTCTCAAGCTCTGAGCGTTCGGCGCGCAGGGCGTCGAGTCGGCGGGGGTTGCTGGTCATGGGCTACCTCTCCTTGGCTGACAGGGCGACGTACTGAAGGCTGCGGGGACCCGGGGGTCGCACAGCTGCTGCGAAGGCCTGCGGGCCCCCGGGACTCTCACAGTTCGTGCGCGTAGGCGCGGTTGTGGTCCTTGAGCTGCTTGTCGCTGCCCAGGAACGCGTGCTTGGACATGTCCGGGCTGTACCGGCTGGCCGGCGGCGTCTTCCCCAGCGCCTCGGCCATGGCCCGGATGTGGTGGGCGCCGGCGCCGCAGCAGACCCCCAGGTAGTTGACCCCCATCTCGTGCGCGGCGCGGGCAAACTCGCCAATCTCGTAGCGGTTGCAGGTGAACGGATCCAGCGCGGTGGGAAACGGCCGGTCGCCCGGCAGGCAGTCGCAGCCCGGGTCGCGCAGCGACTGGAAGCTGGGCTCGGCCTCCGTCGTGCGGTACGGCACCGGGAGGGCCGCCACGTGCGTGTCGACGGCCGCGCGGATGCGCTCGATCATCGGCAGCATCGTCGCCGGACCGCGGATGCAGTTGAGCCCCACCACGTCGGCCCCGGCGTCGGCCAGGCGGCGGCAGGCCTCCTCCGGGCTCCAGCCGTCACGTGTCTCGGGGGCCTGGTGGACGGCCAGCGTCACCACGGCGCGCATCCCCAGTTCCTTGATCGCCTCGAGCGCCACCAGCGCCTCGGCGGCGTAGGAGAACGTCTCGGCGACGACGAGATCGGCTCCGCTCTCTGCGATCCAGGACAGCTGCTCGTCGAACATGCTGCGCACCGCGCGCTGCGCGGCTTGATCCGGGCCCCAGGCATTGGTGTTGCACAGGTCCCCCGCGACGAGGGTGCCGGTGCGGCGGCCCACGCCGATCGCCAGCTCCAGCGCCTCGCGGTTGAGCGGCTCCAGGAGGTCCTCTTTGCCGATGATCCGCAGCTTCTCGCGGTGGCCGTAGTACGTGAACGCCAGCACGATGTCCGAGCCGGCGTGTACGAACTCCTCATGGAGAGCGACGACGAGGTCGGGGTGCTCGAGCACGATCTCTGGCACGAACGCACCCGCTTGAAGGTACCCACGGCGCTCGAATTCGAACAGGTAGCCCTCGGCGCAGACGACCGGCCCCGCGTCGAGCCGGGCCACCAGATCCCGCTCGCTCGTGGCGGACTCGCGCTCGCTCATCATCCCTCCCCTGGTTGAATGCGCAACCCATGATGTTTATACAGCAACTATGCGCCTGGCGCTAGCCCAGTTCGACAGCACGATCGGCGAGGTCGACGGCAACCTGCACCGCATCGAGCAGGCGGTGGCAGAGGCGAACGGCCGGGAAGCGGATCTCATAGTCCTGCCAGAGTTGGCCACGCACGGCTACTGGCTTGGTCAGGTCACGGACACCCCCAGCCTGAACGCCAGTGACCCGCGCCTGGTCGCCCTGTCGGGGGGTCGGTCGGATGTCGTCGTCGGCTTTCACGAGCAGGCGCGCGTGCGCAGCTACAACGCGGCGGGCTATTTCGCCGGCGGCGAGCTCGTCCACGTGCACCGCAAGCTGTACCTGCCCACCTATCACGCCTGGGAGGAGCGCAAGCACTCCAGCCCCGGGCAGACGGTGCGGGCGTTCGACACCGCGCACGGCCGCGTGGCGCTGCTCATCTGCAACGACGCCTGGCAGCCGGTGCTGCCCTGGCTGGCGGCGCAGGACGGTGCGGAGCTGGTCATCGTGCCCACCAACAGCGCGGAGCCGACCGACCCGGAAGCGATGGACACGATCGAGTACTGGGAGCAGCTGCTGGTCCAGATCGCGCGGATGCAGCAGTGCTGGTTGGTGTTCGTCAACCGGGCCGGGACCGAGGCGGGCGCCCGCTTCTGGGGCGGCAGCCGCGTCCTCGATCCCAGCGGAGCGGTCGTCGCGCAGGCGCCGTACTGGGACGAGGCGATGATCTTCGTCGACATCGACTTCGGAGCCGCCCATCGCCGCCGGCGCCGGATGCCGTTCCTGGCCGAGGCCCGGCTGGCCCTCATCGAGCGCGAGGTCCGGCGGCTGCTGGAGGAGGGCGGCGACACATGATCGGTTGCGCTGTGCGCAAGAGCAGATGCGCTTCGGCGGTATCCTCGGTGCCATGACTGCCGAGAAGGCGACCAGCCTGCGTCGCGCGGTCGGGCTGCTGCTGGCCCTGGCCTCGGACGAGGCGCTCGCCGGCGGCGGCATGGGGGTGACCGGGCTGACCGAGTTGCTCGGGGACGAGAAGAGCCGGGTCTCGCGCACGCTGCACACGCTTCAGGAGTACGGGCTGGTGGAGCGCGACCCGGACACCCTGGCCTTCCGGATCGGCTGGCGCGTCTACGCGCTGGCCGACCGCGCCGGCGACGCCGCACTGCTCGCCGCCGCCCCGGCCGTGGTGGGGGCGCTGGTCCGCGAGTTTGGAGAATCTGCGCACCTCTCGGTGCTCCAGACGGCGCAGGTGCTGACCGTGGTCTCGCGCGCCTCGCCCCAGGCCGTGTCGGCCGTCAGCTGGGTGGGGCGCCACGTGCCCGCCTACTGCACCTCGTCGGGCCGGGCGCTGCTGCTCGACCACGACTTCGAGGCGCTCGAGCGGGTGTTCGGCTCCGGAGCCCTGCCGCCGGCCGGGCCGCGGGCGCCCCGCACGGTCGCCGACCTCTATCAGCGCATCACCGACGCTCGGGCGGCCGGTTACGCGACCGTGCGGGAGGAGTCCGAGGCGGGGCTGGTCGCCGTCGCCGCGCCCGTCCGCGACCATCGCGGGCGGATCGTCGCGGCGGTCAACGTCTCGGCTCCCGCGTTCCGGTTCGAGCCCCGGCTGGCCCTGACGGGCGAGCGGCTGCTGGCGGTGGCCGAGGAGCTCTCCCGGTCGGTGGGCTGGCGCCGTCCGGAGCCCGCGCCGGCGTAGGCCCCAACATGGCGTCTACGCCGACTTATAGGCGTCCTTGAGGAAGATCGCCGATATGGCCGTCGGGTTGACGCCGTGCACGCTGGGCGTCGTCGCCGTCAGCCCGTTGATGAAGTACGGGATGACGATCGGCGTCTCGTCCAGAAGGAGCGTCTGGATCTTGCCGGCGAGCGTCCGCTGCGTCTGCAGGTCGACGGCGGCCACGTACTGCTTGACCAGCGAGTCGTACTGCGGGTTCTTGAAGCGGGCGGCGTTCCACGGCCCGTTCGAGGTCAGGGCCGACTGCAGGAACACGTTGGGGACGCCGCGGTCGCCGTAGTCGACCAGGCTCATGATCCCGTCCAGCCAGTCGGAGTTGCCGAACGTCGACTTGCCGTAGTAGTTGGACTGGGTTTCGACCTTGAGGTTGATGGTGACGCCGATTGCCTTGGCCGCCTGCGCTATCACCGTCGCCAGCGCCTGGATCTCCTCGTACTGCTCGGTGACCAGTTCCGTCGTGAAGCCGTTGGGGTGGCCGGCGGCCGACAGCAGCTGCTTGGCCTTGGCGACGTCCTGGGTACGCTGGGGCACGCTGGTGTTGGTCGACGGGAACTTGGGCGCGAACGGGCTGTCGTTGCCCACCTCGCCCAGACCGGAGAGCAGCGCGGTGACCATCGCCGGCCGGTTGAGCGACAGGGCGATCGCCTGACGGACCCTGGCGTCGGTGAATGGGGCCTTGTCGTTGCGCATCGACAGCTCGCGGTGATTGGCCGACTTGAGCCTGATGATGTTGTAGGAGGAGCTGTGCAGCAGCGACGTGGCGCCCTGGGAGACGAACTGGACGATCACGTCGACCGTGCCGCCCTGGAGCGCCAGGATCTGCGGCGGCTGTTCGCTGTAGAACGTGAACGCGGTCGAGTCCAGGTGCGGTGCCCCGCCCCAGTAATTCGGGTTGGCCGCAAAGGTCGCGCCCTGGTTCTGGGTGTAGCTCTGGAGCTTGAACGGGCCCGTCCCCATGAACGTGCTCTGCCACTTGCCGAAGTCGGTCCCCTTGGGCACGATGATCGCGTTGTAGTTGTCGGACGAGATGATGTAGGGGAAGTTGCCGTTCGGGGCCTCCAGGTGGAACGCGACCTCCGTGTCGCTGACCTTCTGCACGCCCGACGGCTTGAGCACGCCGGTGAACGTCGATAGGGCGTTGGAGGCGTTCTTGGGGTCCGCCTGCTGCTGGAACGTGTAGACCACGTCGTCGGCGGTCAGGGGCTGGCCGTTGTGGAACTTGACGTTCGGTCGCAGCGTGAACGTCCACACCGAGCCGTCGTGGTTGGGGCTCCATTTGGTGGCCAGCATCGGCTGGAGCTGGAGGGCCATGTTGTTGTCGAAGGCGAGGAACTCGCCGGTCTGGGCCAGCATGCACAGCCCGCCGGCGTCGGAGACAGTCAGCGGGTTGACCGCCGCTGCCGGCGTCTGGAGGGCCAGCTTGAGCGTTCCGCCCTTGACCGGCGCGCCGGCTGCCGTGTTTGTCTTGGCGGTGGTGCCGACGTTGTTGGCGCCGCCGCAGGCGGACAGGATGGCGCCCATCAACCCGGTCGACATGCCCAGGACGGCGCCCTTGCGCATGAATTGCCGGCGGCTGATGCGTCCGGCGACGAGTTCGTCGATGTAGTGGTTCTCCAGCTCGGAGCGGCCGCTGCGAATCGCGTCAAGCCGGGTGTGGTCTGTGCCCATGGTCCCCTCTCCTGTCTGGCGCGGCTGACGTTCAGGTCAGCCGCTCTGGTGTGCCCTCGCGGATGACGGGCGAGGTGCAGCGCGTGCCCCGGCGGCCTGGGGCAACGACAGGGAACTGGACGCGACGCTCCATGGTTTCCTCACACCTCGCTGTTGGCGTCAAGCGCCACCCGGCCGAGAACCGCGGCGACCACTTGACCGGCCTGGATTATCTCATCCATGGCAGCCCCCTCGTGCGGGGTGTGGCTTTCGCCGCCGTGCAGCGGCACGAAGGTCAGCAGACAGGGAATGAGTGCGTTGAGATGTTGGGCGTCGTGCCCGGCCCCGGACCACGTCTCCCGCGCCGGGATGCCGAGCTGCTCCGCGGCGGCCAGGGCGGCGGCGGCCAGGCCCGGGTCAAGCGCCGTCGGCTCACCGGCCCGGGTCATCGTCAGCTCGTTACCGACGCCGCGGCGCTCGCCGATCTCGGCCACGCGCGCGCGAATGGCCTCGTCCAGCCGCGCCAGCGATTCGGAGGAGATCCCGCGCACGTCGATGGCCAGGCGAGCCTCGCCGGGGATGACGCTCACCGCGCCCGGAACGACGGAGATCACGCCCACTGTCGCCACGGTCTCGGCCGGCTCGGTCCGCGCCGCCGCTTCGATCGCCAGCACTACCTCGGCCGCGGCGGCCAGGGCATCGTGGCGCGCTTCCATCGAGACCTCGCCGGAGTGACCGGCCTGGCCGGTGATCCGCAGCTCGAACCGGCGCGGGGACGCGACCCGGGTCACGATGCCCAGCTCGCGCAGCTCGCGGCGCTGCGCGACGTGCACCTCGGCGTGGGCGCGCACGCGGTCAAGCGGCGGGGTGATCCGGGGGAGGTCGCCCAGGGCGTCGAGGTAGCCGGCCAGGGCCGCGTCGGCGCTGACGCCGTCGGCGTCGTGCAGCCGGGTCAGCGCGGCCGGGTCGAGGGTGCCGACCAGCAGGCGGGAGCCGATCGTGCCGGCGCCGAACCGCGGCGCCTCCTCGGCGGCGCAGACGAGAATGCCGGCCCGGCCGTCCTCGAGGTCCTCGACCAGCTCGAGCCCCAGCACCGTCCCCAACGCGCCGTCATACCGGCCGCCGTCCGGAACGGTGTCGACATGGGAGCCGGACGTGACCACCGGGCCGGACGACCCGGCCGGGAGGGCCCACAGGTTGCCGTGGGCGTCGATACCCGGCGCCAGACCGGCGTCGTGGGCCCAGCCCGCCACCAGGCGCATCGCCTCGGCCTCGGCGCTTGAGTAGGCCGGGCGGTCGGCCCCGCCAAGCGGACCGAGCGCGATCTGCCACAGGACCTCGAGCCGCGCCGCGATCCGATCCGCGTCAGGCAAGGGCGAACTCGGCCAGCGACTTCCCGAGCATCGCCTCCACCTCGGGGTAGACGCTCGGCTCGCGCACTCCGTCGCCGAGGGGCACGTTGGCCTTGGGGACGTGCAGCACCGCCACCTCGTCGCCCTCGCGCAGGTTGGCGATCGAGATGATCCGCCCGGTGTGGACCGACAGCGTGGCCAGCACGTCCGGGAAGGTGGCCAGCCGCTCGCCGGCGGAGTCGGCGGTCAGGTACTCATTGACGAAGCCGAGCTCCACGTCGCCGACTACGACCTCCCCGATGTCGAACGCGTTCTCGGTGCGCAGACCGCGGCTGCGGACGGGCCCGCGGGCGAGCAGGGAGCCGCCCAGGTGCTCGGCGGTGGCCTCGATCATCCGCTCTGGGCCGTCGGGCTCGGCGGCCAGAATCGCCTCGCCGAGATCCAGCGCGAAGCTGATGGCGCCGACCGCGGCGTGCTCGGCCACAAATGCGGCCGGCAGCGGGTTGCGGGCGGCCGAGATGAAGCCGCCGGACTGATCGGCCGCCGTGCGGAGAACGTTGGCGGTGTGGCGCACGGTCCCGCGGGTGACGACCTCCAGATAGCGCTTCTGGGCCCGGTTGCCGCCCGCCACCGCCTGCACCGTCTCGTACTCGTCGTCGGCGGCCAGCCCGAACGAGCCCATCTTGCCGGTGGGGTGGGCGCGGCCGTCGCCGGCCGCGTCGACGACGACGGTGCCCAGCACGGCCGAGGCGACCCACCCGTTGCACGTCGTGGAGGAGCCGTTCTGGGCGGTCACCGTGCCGATGATCGGCTCGTCCACCGCCTCCATCAGCAACTCCAGCGCCCGCACGTAATCGCCGGGCCGCATCTCCCAGCCGACCGCGGCGGGGGCGCCGATGGCGCTCACCGTGGCCAGCATGTCGTCGGGGTCGAGCTCGTCCAGGGCGACCAGCCGCGGGGTGCCGTACTGGACAGCGGTGGTGCCGACCAGCAGCCCGTGATCAACCCAGCCGCCCCCGCCGGCGGCCAGGACCGAGCCGCCCGCCACCGCGGCGTGGACGGCGTGCAGATCGAGCTCTCTCATCGAACCGACCCTACGGGGTTCAGGCCGAGGCCGTGGCGCCGGGCGCTGGCCCGGGCGTCGTCGTAACCCGCGTCGGCGTGGCGCAGCACGGCGAGCGCGGTGTCGGCGTCGAGCGCGCCGCGCAGACGGGCGGCGCCGTCCTCGGTCCCGGTGGCCACCACGGTCATCCCGGCGCTCTGGGAGTACCCGGCGTAGCCCCCGCCGCCGGCGTGCAGCGCCACCAGGTCGGCGCCGGACGCGGTCGTGAGCAGCCCGTTGAGCAGCGGCCAGTCGCTGATCGGATCCGAGCCGTCGGCCATCGCCTCGGTGATGATGTTGGGGTGGGTCATGGCGCCTCCGTCCATGTGGTCGCGGGTGAATGCCACGGGCGCGCGGAGGCGTCCGTCGGCCACGGCGTCGTTGACCGCCAGGGCCAGGCGGCTGCGCTCGCCGTGGCCCAGCCAGGCGATGCGCGCCGGCAGCCCCTGGCGCGTCACGTGGGTGCGGGCCAGCCCGATCCAGTCGGTGATCCGCGAGGTGCCGTCGAACAGCTCCAGGCACAGGTCGTCGACGGCGTCGAGGTCGGCGTCCTGGCCGGACAGGCAGATCCAGCGGAACGGGCCGATCCCCTGGCAGAACAGCGGGCGGATGTAGCGCGCGGTGAAGATGTCGATGCTCAGCGCGTCCGTCAGCCCGCCGGCGGCGGCGTGGGGCCGGATGTTGTTGCCGTAGTCGAACACGACGGCGCCGCGGGCGCGCAGGGTCAGCATCGCGCCGACGTGGCGCACGAGGGTGGCGAGGGCGAGCGACTCCAGCTTGCCGGGATCGCCGGTCCGCAACTCGGCCGCCTGCTCCAATGAGACGCCGGCGGGCAGGTAGCCGCTGCGCAGGTCATGCGCGGCGGTCAGGTCGGTGACGACATCCGGGGTCACCTGGCGCGCCACCAACCCCTCCAGCAGGTCGGCGGCGTTGGCCACGACCGCCACGGCCCGGGGCTCGCCGGCGGCGGCCGCCGCCAGGGCCAGGTCCAGCGCCTCGTCGATGTCCGCGCACACGACGTCGACCGTCCCGTTCTCCTGTCGCCGGTGCGCCTTGGCGGCGTCGACCTCGGCGATCAGCGAGGTGCCGCCGAGCATGCGGGAGATCGCCACCGGCTGGGCCGAGCCCATCCCGCCCAGGCCGCCGCTGACGACGAGCCGGCCGCGCAGCGTGCCGCCGAAGTGCTGGCGGGCCACCTGCGCGAACGTCTCATACGTGCCCTGGAGCACCCCCTGGGAGCCGATGTACTGCCAGCAGCCGGCGGTCAGCCCGCCCCAGGCGATCAGGTTGCGCCGCTCCAGGTCGTAGAACGTCTCCGGGGTCGACCAGCGGCCGACCAGGTTGCCGTTGGCCAGCAGCACGGCCGGCGAGCGCGGCCCGGTCGGGAGCACCGCGATCGGCTTGCCCGACTGAACGACGAGCGTCTCGCCGTCGCCCATGCCGGTCAGCGCGTCGACGATGCCCCGCAGGCTGGCGTGATCCCGGGCGGCCTTGGCATGCGCGGCGTAGACCACGAGGTGCTCCGGGTCCTCGGCGATCGCCAGGTTGTTCTCCAGCAGACGCAGGATCGCCTCCTGCCGCCAGCCCCGGCACCGGAGCTCAAGCTCAGACAAGAGCCGCGGCCCGCCGGGCGGTCGCAGCGGGCAGGAAGGCGCCGTGGCCGGGAGCGGCCAGGACGTCGCATCCGTCCCAGACCTGGACGCCGCGGGAGAACGCGGCCAGCACCCGGCCCCGCACCCGCCGGCCGGCGTACGGGCTCCAGCCGGCGGCGGTGACCAGCGCCGCCGGGTCGATCTCCCACTCGGCGGCGGGGTCGAGGACCAGCACGTCCGCGTCGGCGCCCGGAGCGAGCTGCCCCTTGCGCGGCCACAGGCCGAACCGCCGGGCCGGCCCCTCGCTGACCAGCCGCACCAGCGCGGCCGCCCCCAGCGCGTCGTGGACGAGCGGCACGATCAGCTCCACGCCCGGCGCGCCGGCGGCCAGGGCGAAGATGTCTGGGCCGTGCTTGCGCTCCGGCGGCCAGCCGACGTGGTCGGACGAGATCAGGTCGAGGCCATCGGCGGGGAGGGGGGCCGCCCGCAGCGGCGGGTTGATCTTCGCCTCGCCGCCACGGCGCGTGAGCTCGGTTTCGTCGTAGAGCAGATAGTGGGGGCAGGTCTCGGCGCTGACGTCAACCCCGCTGTCACGGGCCTGCACCACCAACTCGACCCCCCGCGGCGTCGACACATGCACGATGTGCAGCCGCACGCCGGTCACCCGGGCCAGCTCCAGGCAGCGGGCGATCGCCTCGTGCTCGGCCACGGGCGGGCGCGAGCGTGCGTGGGCCAGGGGATCCGAGCCGTGGCCGGCCGCCTGCTCGGCGGCGATCCCGGCGCGGACGATCTCGTCGTTCTCGGCGTGGACGCCGACCAGTCCGCCGGCCCGTGCGATAGCGGTGAACGCGGCGAGCAGCTGTCCGTCCGGGATCCGGGGGAAGCGCCGCGGGTGGGTCTCGAACGTGGACAGCTTGAACGCGGCGGCCCCGGCGGCGACCAGCCCCGGGACGTCGTCGATCGGCCCCAGAGGCGGGACGGTGGCCCACAGGGCGACGTCGATCACCGCTTGGCGCTCGACGTCGGTGATCTTGGCCTCGAACGC
>JBPYFQ010000055.1:0-13180 GCA_051985625.1 Solirubrobacteraceae bacterium | reverse complement strand
CAACTTCGATGCACCGGAGGCCTACCACCTGTACTTCGGTGACGAGCGGGGCTCCCCCGGGTCGATCCTCACCTGGTTTGAGTTCGCCGGCGCGCGGCCGGGCCGGGCCGGAGCGGGCATGATCCACACGATCGTGCTCAGGGTCGCCTCTGAGGCGGCGCTCGGCTTCTGGGCCGCCCGGCTGGCCGCCCGGGGCTACGCCGGCGAGCGGCGCGACGGGACGCTGGCCTTCGCCGACTACGACGGGCTGCGACTGGAGCTCACCGTGGCCGGTGATGGCAACCCGCCATTGCGCGCCGCGCATCCCGAGGTGCCGCCCCAGCACGCCATCCTGGGTGTCGAGGGCGCCCGGGCCTATGCCGGCCGCCCGCTGGAGGCCGACCGCGAACTGCTCACGAGCACGCTGGGCTTCACCGATCTTGGGGACGGCGAGTACCGCCTCGACGGGGACGAGCGTCACTTCCACTGGGGCTATGACCCGGCCGCGGCGATCGGCGTCCCGGGCGCCGGCACCGTGCATCACATCGCCTGGCACTCCCCAGATGCCGACCATCCCGGCTGGCGACAGCGCGTAGCGCAGGCCGGAATGGCGGTGACGCCGGTCATCGACCGCGATTACTTCTTCTCCATCTACTTCCGCCAGCCTCAGGGGGTCCTGTTCGAGATCGCCACAACCTCGCCCGGCTTCGCCGTCGACGAGGATCCCGACCATCTGGGGGAGGAGCTGCGCCTGCCCACCCAGCACGAGCATCTGCGCCCGAAGCTGGAGCGACTGCTCACCCCGCTGACCAACCCGCGCGCGGCGGCGCGCCAGGAGGCCTGATACCGATGAGCCTGATCTATCGCGAGCGCACGGCCGCCGAAGATCCCGCCGGACTGCTCATCCTCCACCATGGCCGCGGCGCCGACGAGCATGACCTCCTCGGCCTGGCCGACGTGCTCGACCCGCAGCGCCGGCTGCACGTCGTCACCCCGCGCGCGCCGCTCACCCTGGCGGGCTGGTCGGGTGGGCGCGGCTACCACTGGTACACCGTTCCCCGCGTCGGCTATCCCGACCCGGAGACGTTCCGCGGCGCGTACGCCGACCTGGCCGCGTTCCACGACGAGCTGTGGGAGCGGACGGGCATCCACCCGGCCGACACCGTGCTGGGAGGATTCTCGATGGGGTCGGTCATGAGCTACGCGCTCGGACTGGGCGGCGACCGGCCCGCGCCGGCCGGCATCCTCGCCTTCTCCGGGTTCATCCCCACAGTCGAGGGCTGGCAGCCCGACCCGGGCTCGCGTCCGCACCTGCCGGTGTTCATCGCCCACGGCCGCCGGGACCCGGTCATCGACGTCGCCTTCGCCCGGCGCGCCCGGGAGTCGCTCGACGCCGCGGGCCTGGCCGTCGACTACCACGAGTCGGAGGTCGGCCACCAGATCGACCCCGCTCACATCCCGGCCGCCACCCAGTGGCTGGCCGCCGTGACCGGCGGCGCGCCCGCGGCGGCGAGCGGCGCACGGCCGTCACGCTGAACGCCAGAGGAGGCTGTCGGCCCTGCACTCCGGGCCGGCAGCCTCGCCCTGTGCGTTCCCCCGGCTGTCTACGAGTCCGCGCCGACGGCCGCCGAAGGCTGGATCGCCTCCTGCAGCTTCTTGGTGTCCTCGTCCGACAGCGAGGTCCGGATCACGGTGCCGCCGTACTGCGACATCGCCGCAATCGCTTTGTCCGGCGTCACCTGATCGATGACCATGAACAGCGCCGAGGTCCCCGGCTTGACGTAGTCACGAACCTGCTCCTGGAAGGCCTTGTCGATCCCCTTCTCGCCGAAGTGGCCGAACAGGGCCCCCATGCCGGCGCCGATCGCCAACCCGGCGAACGGAATGAAGAACAGCAGTCCGAACAGGAAGCCCCAGAAGCCTCCCCACCACGCGCCCCCCGCAGCCGACGCTCCGCCGTGCTGCGTGTGAACGTGGTACTTGCCCTCCATGTCACGGGACACCGCCGCGACCTGTTCGGCCTGGATGATCAGTTCGCCCTGCAGTTGCCGGACGGTTTCCATCGCCTGCTCGGCCGTCCCCTGATCCGGGTAGCCGATCGCGACGAGCGTGGCCACAGGTCCCTCCTTTGGTTGCTTGCCAGTGCCCCAAGTTTCTGAGTCCGGGCCGTCAGGGTCATCACCCCAATCGGATGAGCCGGGCCGTTCCGTCGCCTGCTCGTCACGCCCCTTTCCCCCGGTCACACTGGCAAACGGGCGCGGAGATCCCAACTCGGGCTCCGAACGTTGGCACTCAACCAGGACGCCGGTTCTTCGGTTTCCCGGACTCCCATCCCGGGAAATTGGGACCCAGGCCGACGGACCGATGTCACAAATCTCCGCCGGACCACGTCCTATCTTGCACGCCATGTCGGAAACGCCCGTCCAGATTCTCGAGGTTCGCGCCGGGGACGAGACCCGCGCGCTGAGCATTACCCTCGCGGTCACCTCCGATGCCACCGCCGCGATCCGCACCGCGCTGGCCGAGCAGCTCGATCGCCGCCGCCACGAGCCGACCGAGAGCCCGGACGACGTCGCCGAGCTGCGCCAGGAAACCGCGCTGGTGGAGCGGTTCGCCGAGCTGACCGCCGCCGGCGGGCACGCCCTCGTGCCGGTCTCCCAGGATGAGCTGCACACCTGCCTGATGGGCCTGACCCGCTACGTCGACCGGGTCGACGGCGAGCACTACCAGCCCGTCGAGCTGCGCGAGCGCCTGCAGGTGATCGCCGGCGTCGTCGCGTCCCTGTGGGACGCCAACGCGGCCGCTGCCGAGGTGCAGGCCGCCGCGTCGTTGAGCGGCGCCCCGCGCTAGCCGAGCGCCGCGTCACTGAGCGACGTCCCGCGCCAACTGAGCCCCCCGGCCCCCCGGCCCGGCGGGCCGTGACCGCGAGCGGCGCACCCATCCGGGAAGCTGTGGTCCGTGCAGAACTCGGAGATCGCCGACCGGCTCGACGCGTTCGCGGCGCTGCTGGAGCTATCGGATGCCAATCCGTACACGGTCCGCGCGTATCGTCGCGCCTCTGAATCCGTCCGCGGCGCCGCCCTGCCCGTGGCCGAGCTGGTGGCCGCCGGCCGGGCCCGGCAGCTGCGCGGGATCGGGCCCGGCATCGAGGCGCGGCTGGCCGAGCTGGTGGCCACCGGGGAGATCGCGGAGCTGCGCGAGCTCGAACGCGAGCTGGCGCCGGACCTGGTGGGGCTGGGACGCTACCTCGGCCTGACCGCGCGCCGCTCAGTCGAGCTGGCCCGCCACCTGGGGGTGCGCACCGCCGACGAGTTCCGGGCGGCGGCCGCCGCCGGGCGCCTGCGCACCGCGCCCGGGATCGGCCCCAAGACCGAGGCCCGTCTGCTGGAGGCGCTGGCCCGGGAGGGCACGCCGGCGCCCCGGCAGGGCCTGCTGCTCAACCGGGCGGGAGAGCTGATGGCCGGCATCGCCGCCGCCCTCGACGGTGAGCCGGCGGGCGACGTCCGCCGCCGGCGTGACGCCTGCGAGCAGCTGGCCGTTGTCTGCGCCGCGGACGATCCCGGCCCGCTGCTGGCCCGGTTCGCGGGGCTGCCCCAGATCGTCGCCGTGCTGGAGCACCAGGAGCGCCGTGCCGTGGGCGTCACGATCGAGGGCGTGCCGGTGGAGCTGACCGTCGCCGAGCCCGGCGCCTTCGGCTCGGCCCTGGTTCGCGCCACCGGCTCGGCGGCCTACGTCGCGGCGCTCGAGCCGCTGCCGCGGGCCGGCGACGAGGCGGCCGTGTACGCGGAGCTCGGGATCCCGTGGTGCCCGCCGGAGCTGCGCGAGGCGCCGTTTGACGGGGTGCCCCCGGAGCTGGTGGCGATCGACGACATCCGCGGCGACCTCCACTGTCACACCACCTGGTCGGACGGGCGGGCGAGCGTGGCCGAAATGGGCGAGGCGGCCCGCCGCCGGGGTTATGACTACCTGGCCATCTGCGACCACACGCCGGCGGTCGGCGCCGTCCGCGGCCTGAGCCCGGACGACGTCCGCCGCCAGGGCGAGGAGATCGCCGCGGCGAACGCCCGGCTGGCCCCGTTTCGCATCCTGCGCGGGATCGAGTGCGACATCCTCCCGGACGGGCGGCTTGATCTCCCCGACGCGGTGCTGGCCGAGCTCGACTGGGTGCAGGCCAGCGTCCACGGCGGCCAGCGGATGCCCCGCCGGGAGATGACCCAGCGCGTCGAGGAGGCGCTGCGCAACCCGTACGTCAGCTGCCTCAGCCATCCCAAGGGCCGCTACATCAACCGCCGGCCGGAGAACGAGCTTGACCTCGACCGCGTGTTCGAGGTGGCGCTGCGCCACGGGGTCGCGATGGAGGTCAACGGCCTCCCGCTCCGGCTCGACCTGAGCGGCGAACACGTGCGCCAGGCCCTGCGAGCCGGCGTGCCCATCGTGTGCTCCACCGACGCTCACTCCACCGCCGGGCTGGACAACATGCGCTTCTCGGTGGCGACCGCGCGGCGCGGGTGGGCAACGGCCGCCGATGTCCTCAACACCCGGCCGCTCGACCAACTGCGACCAGCACTCCAGAAATCTGGTTGAGTTCGCCGGGCCATGCTCCGGAACGGTTGCGTACCGATGACTCGCCGCGTCGGCGGTGCGCTGATCGCCGCGCTGGCGCTGGCGCTGCTCGCCGCCGGCCATGCCCGGGCTGCCGTCCCGTTCAGCGTCCACGGCAGCGCCGAGCAGGTTTACGTGACTGGTCTCGGTGCCAACGAGCGGATGGCGCTCATCAACCGCCGGGGTAAGACGGTCGCCACTCAGCGGGCCGACTCCCTGGGCGGCCTCCTGTTCCGCAACGTCCGGCCGGGCCCCGGATACCGGGTCCGCCGGTACCCGACGGGACCCCGGTCACAGCCGGTGACCGTGATGACCCTCCGCCCGGCTCCGCCGAGCACGGCCGTCTACAACCAGACGATCCCGGACAGCGGATACAGCTACCTGACAACGCGCGACGGCACGCGACTCGCCATCGACGTCCACCCGCCCTCGCAGCCGGCCGGGGAGCCCGGCCTCCCAGCACCAGTGGGCGTCCCTGGACAGCTGCAGCTGGGACCGATCGGCGTACACCTCCCCGCCACCCCGGCCACCGGTCCGCCCTGGCCGACCCTGATCGAGTACTCGGGCTACGGCTACGCCGATCCGGCCGGCCCGCAGAACGGGATCGCCATCCTGGCCAACCTGATGGGGTTTGCCGTCGTCGACGTCAACATGCGCGGCACCGGCTGCTCGGGCGGCGCCTACGACTTCTTCGAGCCGCTGCAGAACCTCGACGGCTACGACGTGATCGAGACCATCGCCCACCAGCCCTGGGTCCTGCACCACAAGGTGGGGATGATGGGGATCTCCTACGGCGGCATCAGCCAGCTGTTCACCGCCCAGACCGACCCGCCGGACCTGGCCGCTATTTCTCCCTTGTCGGTGATCGACAACACCCAGACTACGCTGTATCCGGGCGGCATTCTCAACACCGGCTTCGCCGTCGCCTGGGCCCAGGAGCGCATCCACGACGCCGAGCCGGCGTCGCCGAACGGCGGCCAGGCATGGGCGTATCAGCGGATCCGGCAGGGCGATCAGACGTGCAAGGCCAACCAGGTCCTGCACGGCGAGGCGGTCAACCTGATGGCCAAGATCCGCGCCAACAACCACTACGTCCCCTCGGTGGCCGACCCCCTGGCCCCGATCACCTTCGTCTACAAGATCAAGGTGCCGGTGTACATGGCCTGCCAGTGGACCGACGAGCAGACCGGCGGTCACTGCCCGGACCTGGCCGAGCACTTCACCGGCACCCGCCGCAAATGGTTCACGTTCACCAACGGCACCCACGTCGACTCGCTGGACCCGGAGACGTTCAACCGCTGGTACGACTTCCTGGAGTTGTTCGTCGCCCACCAGGCGCCGATCGTCGACTCCGCGGTCATTCACGCGGCCGCCCCCGTCGTCTACCAGTCGGCCATGGGGATCAACGGCGTCACCCTGCCGCCGGATCCGATCCAGGAGCAGCTGACGTACGCCGGGGCGCTGGCGGCGTTCGAGAAGCTCCAGCCGATCCGGGTCATGTTCGACAACGGCGCCGGTCAGGCGGGCCTGACGCCCGGCTATCCGTTCCCGGGCTTTGAGCAGTCATGGTCACGGTTCCCCATCCCGGGCACGACCGCCCGCTCCTGGTACCTGTCGCCCGGCGGTGGGCTCGCCGCCCAGCCCCCGGCCCATCCGGGCGCCAACGCCTTCACCTGGAACGCCCACGCCGTGCCCCTGACCGACTTCAACGGCCCCCAGGACGGGAGCTCCGGAGGCATCTGGACCGCGACTCCCCCGTACAACTGGGTCCAGCCCCCGGCGGGCACCGCGGTCTCCTACCTGACACGCCCGCTGAGCGCGAACACGGCGGTCATCGGCGCCGGCGCCCTGCACGTGTGGGTCCGCTCCTCGGCGCCCAACGTCGACCTGCAGACCACCGTCACCGAGGTCCGCCCGGACGGCAAGGAGACGTTCGTCCAGAACGGTTGGGTCCGCGCCGACGAGCGCCTGCTCGACCCCCGCAAGAGTACCCTGCTGGAGCCGGCCCTCAGCCTGCGCGCGTCCGCCGTGTCCCCCATGCCCCGCCGGCGCTTCGTCAAGGTCACCATCCCGCTCTACTACGAGGGCCACGTCTACCGGGCCGGCTCGCGCATCCGCGTGACCATCAGCGCTCCCAACGGCGACCAGCCGATCTGGTCGTTCGGCGAGACGAGCCCGGCGAAGACCGCCAGGGTCGCCGTGGCTTTCTCCCGGCGGATGCCGTCCCGGGTCATCCTCCCGGTCGTGCCCGGGGTCGGCGTGCCCACCGCGCTGCCGCCGTGCCCGGGGTTGCGGGGCGAGCCCTGCCGCACCTATCAGCCGCTCGTCAACCGTCCCGCCGCCAGGCCGCCGGCGTGACCGCGTGGGCCTGCCTGAACTGCTTGATGAAGTAGCTCGCACCGCCATAGCCGGTCCGGGAGGCGATGGCGTCGACGGTCAGGTCGGTCCGGCGCAGCAGCCGGCGAGCCTCGGCCAGCCGGCGCTCGGCGATCCACTGCCCGACCGTGCGGCCGGTCCGGCGGCGCACGACGGTGGTCAGATACCCCGGTGTCAGGCCGACCGCCGCGGCGACGTCGGTTAACGAAATTGGCTGGTCGAACCGCTCGTCGATGGTCTCAAACACGGCGGCGAGCAGCGGCTCCTCGACGGTCCGCAGCGTCCCGGCGACGTCGGCGGCCAGCCGCGCGACGTCCACCAGCAGCAGGTTCAGGTGAGCCAGCACAGCCACGTCGGAGCCGTCACGCCGCCGGCCCACCTCGTGCTCCAGCGCCGACATCCGCTCCGACCAGCCGGCCCGCTCGGCGGCCGGAACGGGGAGACGCTGCACGCCCCCGGCGGCCCGTCCCAGGAACGGGAACAGCAGCGGGTGGGCCCGCCACGAGAGCAGCGCGCCCGGCGTCTGGCGTTCCACGACGTCGGGTTCGAAGAACACCCCCCACGCCGTCACCCCGGCCAGCCCGATCCGGTCGCCGACCGCCACCACCTCGCCCGGGGCGATCAGGAACGCGTCGCCGTCGGTGACCGGCCATTCGCGCCCGTCGAGCCGGAGTGAGCCGCCCCCGCGCTCGAAATAGGCCAGCACCAGGAAATCGTGCGCGTGGGCATGGTCGCCCTCCATCGCGCCGACCGGCCAGTCCGGGCCGCCCAGCCGGACGACACTGACCGCCGGGGAATCCGGGAGGCGCACGTAGGAGTAGACGGGGGCGCCGCCGATATGGCGGCCGGTGAGGCGCGCGCTGTCGTCCGGCCGGCGTGTTGCCAAAGATCGTTGCATGATTGCCGAGGATTGGCGCATTGGCGCCAGGAATCATTCGCGTTGTCGGTCTGAAGATCCTTATATCACCAGGAGGCGCGAACATGACCACTTCCGCAACGACATCCGCCGGGCGCACGTACCTGCCCGGCATGGGGCTGGGCTGGCTGCTGCCGCTGTATGACCCGCTCACCCGCCTGCTCCGCGTCCCGGCCGCGCACGGGACCATGATCGACCAGGTCGAGCTCGGTCCGGGCGACCGCGTACTGGAGATCGGCTGCGGCACCGGGAACCTGTCCCTGGCGGTCAAGCGGCGGCGCCCGGACGTCACCGTCACCGGGCTGGACCCCGACCCGAAGGCGCTGGCGCGGGCCGCGGGCAAGAGCGGGCGAGCGGGCGTCGCCGTGCGGTGGGAGCGCGGGTTCGCCGAGCAGCTGCCCTACCCGGACGCCAGCTTCGACCGCGTCCTGTCCTCGATGATGTTCCATCACCTGGAGCCGGACGGCCGCCGCCAGATGCTGCGCGAGGTCCACCGCGTCCTGCGCCCGGGCGGCACGCTGCACCTGCTGGACTTCGGCGGCGGGGGCGAGCATGCCCACCGGCCGATGTCGCGACTGGCGCGCCGCAGTCACCGCCTCCAGGACAACTTCGGCGACCGGGTCCCGGCACTGATGACCGCAGCCGGGCTCAGCGACGCGGCCGAGACCGGCCACGCCACGACCCGGGCCGGCCGGCTGGCCATCTACCGGGCCACCCGTCCATGACGGGGTGAGGCGGTCAGACCGCCGGCGTGCCTCCGCTCGGAGTGGTGCCCGGCGGGGGCGGCGCGGCCGGCGGCCCGCTTCTCCGCGGCGTGCCGTTGTCGCCCGGCTCATCCGGGGCCCGGATCCACTGGACGATCCGTCCGCCCCGAATCAGAAAGTCCGTGCGGGCGGTCAGGCCGGTGCCGGCCCCGCAGCCCTGCTCGCCGCCCGGCCCGGGGCGGTTGGTGAGGCGGAACAGCGCGTTGACGTAGCCGTCCTGTTGGTGGGCGGACAGGAACCGGGCGCCGCACGGCAGTGACGCGTTGGCCACCTCCACCTGGGTGAGGCTGCGCAGCTGGATCGGCGGTCCGTTGCCGGTGTAGAAGACGCTCGGAACCCGGAAGTAGCGGGCGGCGGCATGCACATGTCCATTCCGTAGCGCGTCCGACCAGCCCCGGATGACGGCGACCGTCGCGTGCGGCACCCCGGGCGACGCGTGCACCGCCGGGTGGCCGGCCGGCTGACCGGTGCCGTGGCGGAGCGGCCGGCTCGCCGAGCCGCAGCCGCTGGCCGCCATCGCCGCGGCGGCGAGACCGGCGACGAGCTTCCCGGACGCCAGGCCGGGCACTGACATACCTGGATCATCGCACGGCGCCCAGTGTGGCCATCGCAGCACCACTCTGTGACAGATTCCACACGAGGTCGATGGCAGGTATCACGGGCCACGGTGACCGGCGGTAGTAGCCTCACATGCCAAGTAGGACCGTGTGCAGCAACTGGACACCGGGGGTTCTCGATGGTTCGTGAACGTGGTGGGAACGTGGCCACCACGCGAGATGATGATTCCGCCTCGACGCGGACCATCCGTCGGCGGGCAGCCGCAAACATGACACCGCCTGTGCCACCTCAAACGGTTCAGGAGCTCGCCGCGGCCATAATCAGCCTGATCCAGCGCTACCGGGAGGGACGGGGCAGCAACGCCCGCAGCGACGCGGCGCTTGCGCTGGCGATCGCCGACCGGGAGAACTTTCGCTTGGGCAGGCGGTGAGCAACCTGGTCGACGCCGCCTCTCAGGAGGGCTGCGGCTAGGCGTACCCCGCGGGCATCGCGGGCGTGAGCTCACGCCTGATTCGGCTGACGGCCAGGTCAAGGGCGCCGGCCGCCAGAAGCGCCTCGGTCGCCTGTGCCAGGACGCGCCCGATGAGGCCGCTGCCGCGGACGGACACCGACGCGCGCAGCTCGCTTTCTCCGGCGGCGGCGGGACGGAGTGCGTACTCGACGCCAATTGAGATGGGTCCAGAGGCTACGAGGGCAAGCCGATCATCGTCCGCTGCCAGGACTTCGACGTCGAATTCCAGTGTCCGCCCGGCGAGGCGGCCGCGGACGCGGGCCCGGCTGCCCGCCACAAGCCGATCGGTGGCGAGGTCGATGAGCTCGAAGGGCACGGGCGTCCAGCGGGCGATCGCGTCCGGCTCGGTGAGCATTGCGAGCACTTCGTCGGGCAGGCCCGTAACCGTCGTTTGTGTCGTCCAGGTCCTCATCGCCATTCCGTTTCCCTACCTGATTTGACTTGGCAAACCGTCTCAGGTCATCGGGTCTCGGTCGTCGGCACATAGAGGGATCTGCTCTCCTCCTGGAGAGTGATCTGACAGCCGGGCGCGACCTCAGGAGAACAGCGTGTCGACGGACACGGCGATGCGATGTGAGCCGGCGCCCGGCGTCGCCGGCGCCAGGGCCGCATCGTCGGGCAGATGCGTGATCTCGCAGCAGGCCCGGGCCGGCTCGCCCAGGAACCGCGACGCCTTGCCGTAGCCGTGCCCGTCGCGACGATTGCGGCGGAAGTAGTAGCGGCGCGGCACGTAGACGGCGAGCGAGCGGCGGGCGCGCGTGAGCGCCACGTAGAGCAGCCGGCGCTCCTCGGCCAGCGCCTCGCGCGAGCCGGCGGACATATCGGCCGGGAAGTTGCCGTCATAGGCGGCGATCAGGTGGACGGCCTGCCACTCCAGCCCCTTGGCGGAGTGGACGGTGGAGAGCACGAGCCAGTCGTCGTCCTGATGGGGCGGCCGGGCCAGGTCGGCCGAGGAGGCGGGCGGGTCGAGCAGCAGCTCGGCGACGAACGTCCGCAGGTCGCCGGTTGTGCGCGCCAGCCCGCACAGCGCGTCGAGGTCCTGCATCCGCACGGCGCCGTCGGGGTAGTGGGCGCGGATGACCGGCGCCAGCGCGTCGCGGAGCCGGTCGACGTGTGCGCCGCTCGCCCCCGCGTCTGCCCCGGCCGCGAGGGCGGCGACCAGCCCGTCGGCGTGCTCGTGAGCGCTGGTCGGGAGCTCGGCCCGCGCCTCGGCCCAGCGGTCGCTGAGCTGGGCCGGCGACCGCGGCGCGCCGGCCAGCAGCCGGTCCAGCGCGCGGCGCGCGCGGGTCGGCCCCACCCCATCGAGCAGCATGAGCAGCCGGAACCAGGACATCTCGTCGCCGATCCGGTCGGCCAGCCGGAGCAGGGCCAGGAAGTCCTTGACGTGCGCGGCCTCCAGGTAGCGCAGCCCCCCGTATTTGACGAACGGGATCCGGCGGCGGGAGAGCTCCAGTTCCAGGAGGTCGGTGTCGTGGCCGGTGCGCGCCAGCACCGCCTGCTGGCGCAGCAGCATCCCCTGCTCCCGGGCGGCCAGGACCCGGTCGCAGATCTCCTCGGCCTCCTGGGTCTGGTCGCGGCAGAACACAAGCTGGGGACGGGCGCCGCCCGGCCGCGCGGCCCGCAGCGTCTTGGGCACGCCGATCTCGGTGTCGGCGGCGACCGCGTTGGCGAGGTCGAGCAGCGGCTGGGTGCCGCGGTAGTTGCGCTCCAGGCGGACGGTGTGTGCCGCGGCGAACCGCTCAGCGAACTCCAGGATGTGCGCCGCCGACGCCGAGCGGAATCCGTAGATCGCCTGGAGGTCGTCGCCCACGACGGTGACGGTGGCGCCGTGGCCGGCCAGCGCCTCGACGATTGCCACCTGCAGTTCGTTGACGTCCTGGTACTCGTCCACGAGCACGTGATCGAACCCCGCCGCCAGCCGCGGCCCGGCCGTCGCGTCGCAGGCCAGCGCCCGCCAGAACACCAGGAGGTCGTCCAGATCGAGAACCCCCAGGGCGCGCTTGCGGGCCGTGTAGCCGCGGAACAGGCCGGCCAGCGCGTCGGCGTCCTCGGCGCACCACGGGAAGCGTTCCTCCAGCATCTCGCGGACCGGCCGCTGGGCGTTGACCGTGCTGGAGTAGATGTCGATGAGCGTCTGCTTGCGCGGGAACCGGCGCTCGGCGTCGGCGTGCCCGTGCTCCTGGCGCACCAGGTCGAGCAGGTCGGCGCTGTCGCCGCCGTCGAGCAGGCCGAAGTCCGGGCTGAGGCCGAGCACGCCGGCGTGCGCGCGAATGAAACGGTGCGCCATGGCGTGGAAGGTGCCGCCGACGACGCGCCGCGCGCCCGCGCCCGGCAGCGCCCCGGTGAGGGCGGCGGCCCGGCCCACCATCTCCCGCGCTGCCCGGCGCGAGAACGTGAGCAGCAGAATCCGCTCCGGCGAGACGCCGGCGTCGATCAGCCGGGCCACCCGGGCGCACAGGGTGGTCGTCTTCCCGGTCCCGGCGCCGGCCAGGATCCGCAGGTGCCCGTCGGAGTGCTCGGCGGCCGTCCGCTGCTCCGGGTTGAGCTCGGCCAGGTACGGCAGCTCGGGCGTCGTCTCGGCCGCGGCGAACATGAGTTCGCCGGAACGTAGCGGCCGGGCCCGACGGAAGCGCTCGGCCTCGCCCCGTTGGTTACGACGAGTCGCCACTCTGGGGGATGTCCGGCACAAAAACGGCCGGATGTCCCCCAGAGTGGTCCGAAGCGAAGTCGCAGACGCAGATCTAGGCGTAGACCGGAGGCGGCGGGATCGGCGCTCCGATTCGCACCGCGGCGACCACCCCTTCGGCATCCGCCGCCCGGTATTCCTCGCCGTAGACTGCGCCGGCCCGCCGCGGGGCCTCCATGACTGCACAGCCGTCCACCCCGCCGAGGTCGACCGGCACGTAACCCATCTCCGCGATCAGGCCGGCGACCAACCGCTTGGCCTCCGGGTCGTCGCCGCAGATCCACTGGACGATGCGATCGGAGCCCGATCGGTCGGCGGCCTCCGACTGGAAACCGGCGGTCAGGGTGTTGAACGACTTCACGTACCGCGCGCGCGGCATCCGCGCGGCGTTGAACGCGGCCGCAGTCTGCCCGGCCGCGGGCTTGGGACCGGAGCCGAACTGGTTGGTGGTGTCGACCACCAGTCGACCGGCGAGGTCACCGGCCCGGGCCAGCTGCGCGAGGCGACCGACCAGGGCCGTGCGGTGTCGCTGGCGGTGACCCGGGGCACCGAATCGGTGCGACTGCGGGTCACACCGCCCGGTCGCGGTCAGCGCTGACCTCGCGGCCCACAGCCGCGGCCAGCTCCCCGGCCAGGTCACCGCGATCGGCCACCGAGACCGTCTCCAGGCCCAGCCAGCCGGCCACCAGGCCCAGCTCGGCGGCGAGCTCGGCCGCCACCTCGGCCCGGTCGATCCCCTCCTCACCGTGGGCGCTCTGGACGAGCAGCGCGCCCGCGGCCCGGTCGGA
>JBPYFQ010000054.1:0-15158 GCA_051985625.1 Solirubrobacteraceae bacterium | reverse complement strand
CGGTGCGCCGCGGCCGAGGGTTCGTAGGCGCTAACCTGCCGCAGTCCAATGGCAGTGAGAATCAGATTGAGAAGGGTGGGTTCGAAGAAGAACCCGATCTGGCGGATCGTCGTCGCCGACAAACGCTCGCCGCGTGACGGGCGCACGATCGAGACGATCGGCCGCTACGACCCGCAGACCGAGCCCTCGACGATTGAGCTCGACGAGGAGCGCGCGCGTCACTGGCTCGAGCACGGGGCCCAGCCGTCCGAGACGGTGGCGACCCTGCTTCGCACCAAGGGCATCGCGGCCTCCGGCAGCTGAGCAATGACCGAGCTTCTGGAGTTCCTGGTCCGGGCGCTCGTCGAGGACCCCGCTGCGGTTGTCGTCGAGGAGATCGAAGAGGAAGGCGACCTGGTCTACGAGATCACGGTCGCCGAGGACGATCTCGGCCGCGTCATCGGCAAAGGCGGCCGGGTGGCGAACGCGATCCGGACGATCGCGAAGGCCGCGGCGGTCCGGATCGACCGGCGCGTTATCGTCGAAATCCTCGATTGAAGCTCGACATCTTCACCCTGTTCCCGGAGGCGTTCGACTGGTTCGCCGCCCAGCGCCACGTCGCCAACGCGCTGGCCGCCGGCCACCAGCTGAACCGGGTCAACTACCGGGACCACACGCCGCTCAGCGGCCGCCAGGTCGACGACACCCCGTTCGGCGGGGGCGCCGGCATGGTGCTGCGCGTCGATGTCGTCGATGCCGCGCTGCGCGCCCGCTACGAGATCGATCCCGTCGACCTGCCGGCGCAGCGCCGGGTGATCGCCCTGGACCCCGGCGGCCGGCTGCTGGACGACGCCCTCGTCGACGAACTGGCGGCCGAGCCGGCCCTCACACTGCTGTCCGGGCGCTATGAGGGCTTCGACGAGCGGATCGTCGAGCACTTCGCCTCGGACCGCATCTCGATCGGCCGCTACGTGCTGGCCGGCGGCGAGCTGGCCGCGATGGTCCTCTGCGACGCCGTCCTGCGCAAGCTTCCCGGGTCGCTCGGCGACGAGCGCTCGGCGGTGGAGGAGTCGTTCAGCGCCGCCCTGGAGGGCGGGCCGGAGTACCCGCATTACACCCGCCCGGCCGAGTACCGGGGCTGGGCGGTGCCCGACGTGCTGCTGTCCGGCCACCATGCCCGGATCGCCGAGTGGCGGCTGTCCCAGAGCCGCTCGCGCGCGGCCGCCGCGGCGGCCGAGGCCGCGCCCCGGAAACGGCCCCGGACCCCGCCCACCGCGGGTGGGCTTAGTGAACGGCCAACATCCGGCGCCTGAGGCGTTCGCTACCATAGGCCGCCGCATGGGCTGAAGCTGCGCTGCGCGCGCCTTTGGGCCCGGTGGGCCGCCCGCGCCGTGCCGGATGCCATGCGTCAGCGGGGCTAACCTCTCAGAGTCTTCCCATGAGCACAGTCATCGACAGCCTGGAGCGTTCACAGCTCCGCCGCGTTCCGGCGTTCGACGCCGGGGATCGCCTCCGTGTCCACTTCCAGGTGATCGAGGGGACGCGGCGCCGGACCCAGGTCTTCGAGGGCGTTGTGATCAAGCGCCAGGGCCACGGAGCGCGCGAGACGTTCACCGTCCGCAAGCAGTCCTTCGGCGTCGGCGTGGAGCGGACGTTCCCGCTGCACTCGCCGAAGATCGAGCGGATCGAGGTCGCCGCCCGCGGCGACGTGCGCCGGGCCAAGCTCTACTACCTGCGTGGCCGGATCGGCAAGCGCGCCCGCGTGCGCGAGCGCCGCAACACGGGCCCGGAGGTGGCCGTCGAGCGCGAGCTTCTGTTCGGTCCGGACACCGAGACCGAAGGGGCGGTCGACGCCGAGGGCGCCACCGCCGAGGAGACCGTTGTCGAGGCCGCCGAGGCGGCCGCCGCCGAAGAGGCCGCGACGTCCGAGTCGGATGCCGCGCCCGCCCAGCCGGAGGCCGAAGCGGCCGAGGCGGCGCCCGCGGACGGACCGAAGGGCGAGGAAGAGCCGGCGCCGGAAGCCGACTAGGTGTGACTAAGGCCAAGAAGCCGCTGGCTCGCTCGGCGGCCGAATTGGTCGTGATCGTCGCCATCGCCCTGGGTCTGGCCCTCCTGATCCAGGCCTTCATCGTCAAGCCGTACGAGATCCCCAGCGGCTCGATGCTGCCCACGCTCCACATCAACCAGCGGATCCTGGTCGACCGCGTCGGCAACGACTTCGGCTCGCCCCGGGTCGGCGACATCTACGTCTTCCACCCGCCCGCGGTGGAGACGTGCTCGGACCCCAAGCAGGGTGAGAATCAGGTCGGCCAGGACGGCCCGGCCGCCTGCGACGCCGTCCAGCACCAGGAATCCACACAGACGTACGTGAAGCGCATCGTCGGCATCCCAGGGGATCATCTCTCCATCCGCAACGGACAGGTCATCCGCAACGGAGTTCCGGAGAAGGCACCGTACGCTGTGGCGTGCATCGGCGGCGGGGAGTGCAACTTCCCGGAGACGATCACCGTCCCGAAGGGCGACTACTACATGATGGGGGACAACCGGCCGGACTCGCTCGACAGCCGCTTCTGGGGCCCGGTGCCCCGATCCTGGCTGATCGGCAAGGTCTTCTTCACCTACTGGCCGCCCGATCGGATCGGCTTCTTCTAGGTCACATGGCCCGCTCTCGGAACCGCCACCGCAAGAGGTCGCCGCTCGGCTCGGTGATCGAACTGGTGCTGACCGTCGCCATCGCCGTCGGCCTGGCCATCCTGATCCAGGCGTTCGTCATCAAGCCCTACCGGATCCCCAGCCCGTCGATGGTGCCGACCCTGACCCCCGGTCAGCGGGTGCTGACCAACCGCCTGGTCAACCATCCCAGCCTGGGGGACATCGTCGTCTTCCACCCGCCGCACGGCGCGGACTTCGACAACCCGGTGTGCGGCGATCCCAACCAGGGCGCCGGCCACCCGGCGGCATGCGACCGGTCCACGCCGCAGCAGTCGACCCAGACCTTCATCAAGCGCGTCGTGGGGGTGCCCGGGGACCGGATCTCGATCCGCGACGGGCACGTCATCCGCAACGGGAAGCCGGTCAGTGAGCCGTACATCGAGCCCTGCGGCGGCGGTAGTTCCTGCAATTTCCCGAAGACGATCACGATTCCACCCGGCGAGTACTTCATGATGGGAGACAACCGTGGCGTATCGGACGACAGCCGGTTCTGGGGACCCGTCCCGGACAAGTGGCTCATCGGCGTCGCCTTCTTCACGTACTGGCCGCCGGACCGAATCGGGACCCTCTAGCCGGGCCAAACGCCGCCCGGCGCGTCCCGGGCGCAAGCTGCTGAGCTTCGACCGCGGGCTGGGCGTGCGGTTCGTGGCCGGCGCCGACGAGGCCGGACGCGGCTGCCTGGCCGGCCCGCTCGTGGCCGCGGCGGTCCTGCTCGACCTCGACCGGGTGGGACCGGCCCAGGCGCGGGCGCTCGGCGCGCTCAACGACTCCAAGCAGCAGACGCCGGAGGGCCGCGCCGCGCTGTACCCGGTCATCCTCGGCGTCGCCGCCCGGGTCTGCATCGTGACCCGGTGCGCACCCGGGATCGACTCCCGGGGGCTGCACAAGACGAATCTGGCCGCCCTGCGCGACGCCCTGCGCGAGGTCGCCTGCGACGGCTGCATCTGCCTCAGCGACGGCTTTCCGGTCTCCGGCCTTGAGTTCGAGCAGCGGGCCGTGATCGGCGGGGACGCCAAGAGCGCCGCCATCGCCGCCGCCTCCGTGCTGGCCAAGGAGACCCGGGACCGCTACATGCGCCGCGCCGACGCCGCCCATCCGGGCTGGGACTTCGCCCAGCACGTCGGCTACTCCACCCCGGAGCACCGCGACGCGATCGAGCGGCTGGGGGTGTCGCCGCTGCACCGGATGTCGTTTCAGTCCGTGGCCTACCAGCAGTTCGCGCTCGGCTGACCGATCCGGGGTCCGCTTAGGATGTTGACCCCACCGGGGCAGGGCAACATCCCACACGCCGCCCCGGACTGCGGCGGGCGCTTCAGAACGCCCCCTCCAGGTGCTCCAGCGACACCAGGCGCCCGGCGGCGTCGAAGGTGACGCCGATCGCGTCGAAGCGGATCACGTCGGCGTAGGGCCGGTCCCGCCGCTCCACCAGCCAGCTGCCGGCCATCTTGCGCACCCGGGCCCGCTTGGCCGGTCCGACCGCATCGAATGGGCCGCCCGCCCGGCCGCCGGCGCGACGCGTCTTGACCTCGCAGAACGTCAACGTGCTCCCGCAGCGGGCCACGATGTCCAGCTCGCCCCAACGCGTGCGGTAGTTGCGCTCCACGATCTCGTAGCCGAGCCGGAGGAGGTGCTCGGCGGCCAGTTGCTCGCCGGCCCGGCCCATTCGATTCCCGGCATCGTTGCTCATCAGCGCCGGAAAACGCTACGCCGAAAGACGTGGATCGTGGGTGTCCAATCGTCACGATTCGGCTCCAAAAGACCCTGCAATTGGCGCACTTCTGAGACGATCCGGCACCCACGGGGCACCTGATTTTCCCTAGCGTCTGCTCACCATGCTCTCCCGGGTCGCCACGTTCGCCATCGACGGCGTCCAGCCGCGCCAGGTGTGGGTCGAGGTCGACATCCGCCCCGGGCTCCCGGCGTTCACGATCGTCGGCCTGGGGGACACGGCGGTCCGCGAGTCCCGGGATCGCATCCGGGCCGCGGTCCTCAACTCCGGCTTCAAGTTCCCGGAGGGCCGGATCACCGCCAACCTGGCGCCGGCGTTCCTGCGCAAGGCCGGACCGGGATTCGACGCGGCGATCGCGCTCGCCGTCCTGGCCGCCAGCGGGCAGGTGCGGGGCGGCGGCCTAGCCGGCTGCGCGGTGTTCGGCGAGCTCTCGCTCGGTGGCGAATTGCGTGATTCCCCGGGCGTCCTCGCCGTCGCCGAGGGGGCCCACCGGGCCGGCTGCGAGCGGCTGATCGTCCCCCGCTCCCGCGGACGGGAGGCGGCGCTGGTCGGCGATCTGGCCGTCGTCGCGGTCGACACGCTGCGCGCGGCCGCGGCCGTGCTCGACGGCGCGCCGCCGCCGGCGCTCCCGGACGCCCCGCGGACGAACGGAGCGCGCCCCGTCCGGCCCCCGGACCTGGCCGACGTCCGCGGCCACGAGGTGCCGCTGCTGGCGCTCCAGATCGCCGCCGCGGGCGGCCACAACCTGCTGCTGGAGGGGGCGCCCGGCACGGGCAAGACGATGCTCGCCCGCCGGCTGCCCGGGATCCTCCCACCGTTGACTCGGGGCGAGGCGATCGAGGTGACGCGGATCCACAGCGTCGCCGGCGTCCACGCCGACGGCCTGATCGCCACCCGGCCGTTCCGGGCGCCCCACCACACCGTCTCGCCCGCCGGGCTGGCCGGCGGCGGCTCGCCGCCCCGGCCGGGCGAGGCCACGCTGGCCCATCAGGGCATCCTGTTCCTGGACGAGCTCTCGGAGTTTCAGCGCTCCAGCCTCGACGCGCTGCGCCAGCCGCTGGAGGACGGACACGTGACGATCGTCCGGGGGCAGCGGTCGCTGCGGTTCCCCACCGTGTTCATGCTCGTGGCCGCCACCAATCCGTGCCCGTGCGGCTACGCCGGCGTCGACGAGCGCTGCTCGTGCGGCGAGGCCGAGCTGCGCCGCCACCGCCGCCGGCTGAGCGGCCCGCTGCTGGACCGGATGGACATGCTCGTCGACGTGCGCCGTCCGGCCGATGCCGACCTGCGCGCGCCCGCGCACACCACCTCCGCCGAGGCGCTCACGCGTGTCACCGAGGCGCGCCACCGCCAGCGCCGGCGGCTGGCCGGGACCGGCGCGGCCTGCAACGGCGAGATGGATACCCGGCTGGTCCGCGCCACCGTCGGCCTGGACGGCCGGGCCGCCGACGAGCTGAGCAACGCGTACGGCGCCGGGCTGCTGAGCGCTCGCGGGCGCCACCGGGTGCTGAGCGTGGCCCGGACGATCGCCGACCTGGCTGGACGGGAGCGCGTCATGCGCTCCGACGTCCTGCTGGCCCTCAGCCTGCGCCAGCGCACCGGAAGCGAGGTGCCGCCGCGGTCATGAGCACGGCCGGCGCGTGCGACGAGTGCCTGGCCCGGGCCTGGCTGCTGGCCCGGCTGGCGCCACACCTCGACGTCGTGCGCAACCGCGTGCCCGCCGTCCTCGACCTCGGCGACGAGGACCTCATCCACGAGGTGGCGGGGGCCGACCGGCCCGACGTCCGCGCCGAATACGCGGCCTTCGACGCCCCGGCGTACGTCGACGCCTGCGTGGCGGCGGACCTGGAGCTCATCTGCCGCTGTCACGCGGCCTACCCGGCGCCGCTGCTCGATCTCTCCGCCGAGCCGGCGGTCCTGCACGTCGCCGGCGGGGCGGCCCGGTTCGTCGAGCTCGTCGCCCGGCGGCCGGTCGCCATCGTGGGCGCTCGCCGCGCGTCGCCGTACGCGCTGGAGACCGCCCGGGCGCTCGCCCACGGGGTCACCTCCTGCCACGACACGGTCGTCAGCGGGATGGCGGCCGGGGTCGACAGCGCGGCGCACGAGGGCGCGCTCGGGACCTGGGGCGGGACCATCGCGGTGCTCCCGGCCGCGCCCCAGCGTCCGTACCCGGTCAGCGCGCTCGGCTTGCATCGCCGGATCCTGGCCTCCGGAGCCGCCGTCTCGGAGCTCGGACCACAGGTGGCGGTCCGGCGCTGGATGTTCCCGGCGCGCAACCGCATCATCGCCGCGCTGAGCGCCATGACCGTCGTGGTGGCGGCCCGCAAGGGGTCAGGCGCGCTGACGACCGCCCGGATGGCGCGTGCGCTCCAGCGCCCGCTGGGGGCCGTCCCCGGTCAGGTCACGTCGCCGCTGGCCTGGGGACCGCACCAGTTGATCCGGGAGGGGGCGCGCCTGGTGGCCGGGCGCGGCGACATCGGCCTGCCCGACTGGAATGCCCAGCAGGACGTGCCCAGGGGCCTCAAGCGGCTGTTCGACGCGCTCGCCGACGGCCTGGATCCCGCGGAGGCGTTCGCGCAGGCCGGACTGGATGCCGAAGCCGGGTTGGCCCAGCTCGCCGAGCTCGAGCTGGCCGGGCACGTCCACCGCCGCCCGGGTGGTCATTTCTCGATCCGGCCCTGGGACCCATAAGCTCGGGTGCGATGGCCAACGCGCAAACGAACCCGCCCCGGCGGCCCCCGTGCGTGCTCTCGATCGCCGGCTCGGACTCGGGCGGCGGCGCCGGGATCCAGGCCGACCTCAAGGCGTTCGCCGCCTGCGGCGTTCATGGCATGACCGCCATCACCGCCATCACGGCCCAGAACACGGTGGGGGTGACGGCGGTCGAGGCGATCTCGCCCCAGCTGATCCTGGCCCAGGTGCGCGCGGTGGCGCAGGACATCGGCGTCGACGCGGTCAAGATCGGGATGCTGGGCACGGCGGCGACGACTCAGGCCGTCGCCCAGGCGCTCGACGAGCTCCCGCAGGCCACGCCCGTCGTGCTCGACCCGGTCATGGTGTCCGAGTCCGGCGCTCGCCTGCTGGAGCCGGACGCCCAGAACGCCTTGATTGAGTTGCTGCTGCCCCGCGTCCTCGTGGTCACGCCGAACCTGCCGGAGGCGCGGGCGTTGGCGGCGGCCGCCGGCGCCTCGCTGCCCGACGACGACCCCGAGGGGCTGGCGCGGGCCATCCGCGCCCTGGGGCCGGAGGTGGTCGTGGTCACCGGCGGCCACCGGGAGCAGGCCATCGACGTGTTCTTCGACGGCGAGCAGGCGGTCGAGATCCCCGGCGAGCGCTATCCGGGCGGGGCGGCCCACGGCTCCGGCTGCACCCACTCCTCGGTGCTCGCGGCGCGCCTGGCCTGGGGCGACTCGCCGCTGGGGGCGGCCCGCGCCGCCAAGCTCCGGGCCGCGGCGGCCGTGCGCGACGGGCTGACCGGCGTGGGGGCGGGCGCGGGCCCGGTCCGGATTCTGGCCGTGACATAATTGCGCCGTGCGCTTTCTGAGGATGAAGCCGGGCCACGGAGAGGTCCTGATCGCGGAGGGCGACGTGGACATGGCCGAGGACGAGGCCCGTCTCATCGAGGAGTTCCGCCGTCAGCTGGACGCCGGAGCCTGGGCCGCGGTCCCGTTCCGGGACCTTGAGGGGCGCCGCCAGGCGCACATGGTCAAGCGCTTCGACGACATCCCGCGTGATGCGGACCGGGTGATCTTCTTCCCGCGCGCTGCGGGCGGCCGGTAGGCCCCCGTGCTGCTGGCTCTAGTCGCGACCGCGCTGGTCGCCATCGCGCTGCTCTCCGAGGAGCTTCTGCCCCGCGTCGAGGAGCTGTGGGCCCGTCACCGCGCCCGCCGCCAGCTCGCCCCGCCGATGCCGTATGACCCGGGCCGCGAGCGCCGCGCCGAGCAGCGGGCTCGGGCGCTGCTGCGCTCCTGCGTCAACGACGAGGAGTGGGGGATGTACCGGGACCTCGGCTTTATCCGGGTCTGGGGCACCCAGGCCGACGGCCCGGCCGACGCCGATGCCACCAACGGCGCCGCCTACGCCTACCTCATCTACCCCCACCGGGCGATCGTCGCCTACCTGGCGCAGACCCACCGCCTGCTCAACGAGTACTGCGTCACCTTCCCGGACGAGACGCGTCCGTACGGCAGCGCCCGGCTCCCGGACTCCGACGACGTGCTGGCCAAGTGGATGGCCCTGACCGGCGACGAGACGCGGCTGATCTCGACCGCCAACATGCACCTCCCGGGGCGCCAGCTCGACCCGACGCGGGTCAAGCGCGACCTGTGGCGGCTCTCGCAGTGGGAGCGTGCCCGGATGCGCGACGCCGCCGCCCACACGTCGACCCCGCTCGACACGTCGAACTGACGGCGACCCGGCCGACACTCGCCGGCGGGCGGGAGATACAGTCCCGCTCGCCATGAGCACCACCTCTGCCACCGACCTCAAGCACCGCAGCCGCGCGCTGACCGAGGGCCCGGCGCGGGCGGCGGCGCGGGCCTATCTGAAGGGCATCGGGTACGACGACGACGCGCTGGCCAAGCCGCTGATCGCGGTGGCCAACACGTGGATCGAGACGATGCCGTGCAACTTCCACCTGCGCGCGCTGGCCGCCAAGGTCAAGCAGGGGATCAAGGAGGCCGGCGGCACGCCGATGGAGCTCAACACGATCGCCATCTCGGACGGGATCACGATGGGCACCCCCGGGATGCGGGCGTCGCTGGTCAGCCGGGAGCTGATCGCCGACTCCATCGAGCTGGTCGTCGACGCCCACATGTTCGACGGCGTGATCGCGCTCAGCGGCTGCGACAAGACGATCCCGGCCACGGTCATGGCGCTGTGCCGGCTCGACATCCCGAGCGTGATGCTCTACGGCGGCTCGATCCTGCCCGGCCGTTACCGCGGGCGCGAGGTCACCATCCAGGACGTGTTCGAGGCGGTTGGCGCCCTGTCGGCGGGCAAGATCACCGACGAGGAGCTGGCCGAGATCGAGGGGGCGGCCTCGCCCGGCGCCGGCGCCTGCGGCGGCCAGTACACGGCGAACACGATGGCCATGGCGTTCGAGGTGCTCGGCATCTCGCCGGCCGGCTTCAACGACGTGCCCGCCGTCGACGCCAAGAAGGCCGAGGTGGCCCAGCGGGCGGGCGCGCTGGCCATGGACATCCTCAAGCGAGGGCTGAAGCCCAGCGAGATCATCACCCGCCAGAGCCTGGAGAACGCGATCGCCGGCATCGCCTGCAGCGGAGGCTCCACCAACGGCGTCCTCCATCTGCTGGCCATCGCCAAGGAGATGGGCATCGAGCTTGAGATCGACGACTTCGACGCCATCTCCAGCCGCACGCCGCTGCTGTGCGACCTCAAGCCGGGCGGGCGGTTCGCCGCCCCGGACCTGTACGAGGCCGGCGGCGTCCCGCTGGTGCTCAAGCGGCTCAAGGACGCCGGCCTGCTTCACGAGAACGCCATGACCGTCACCGGCCAGACGATCGGTGAGATCGCCGAAGGCGCCGTCGAGACGCCCCATCAGACGGTCGTGCGCCCGCTCGACGATCCGATCAAGGACACCGGCGGCCTCGCCATCCTCCACGGAAACCTCGCCCCCGAGGGCTGCGTCATCAAGCTGGCCGGCTATGAGCGGCGCACCCAGACCGGCCCGGCGCGCGTGTTCGAGTCCGAGGAGGAATGCATGCGCGCCGTCACCGAGGGACACATAACGGCCGGGGACGTCATCGTCATCCGCAACGAGGGCCCGGCCGGCGGCCCGGGCATGCGCGAGATGCTCGGAGTCACGGCGGCGCTCGTCGGCCAGGGACTGGGGGAGAGCGTCGCGCTGCTCACCGACGGGCGGTTCTCCGGCGCCACCAAGGGCCTGATGGCCGGCCACGTCGCCCCGGAGGCGGTCAAGGGCGGCCCCATCGGCCTGGTCCGCGACGGCGACGAGATCACCCTCGACGTCAACGCCCGGCGCCTGGATGTCGCCCTGTCCGACGACGAGATGGCGGCGCGCCGCCAGGCCTATCGGCCGCCGGAGCGCCCCTTCCCGGGGGTCGCGCTGAGCAAGTACGCCAAGCAGGTTTCCAGCGCCTCCGAGGGCGCCGTCACTCGCTGACGGGTCCCGCGCCGCGTCGCACCGAAGTGCAGACTAACTGCCGGATCCGGGGCAAAACCTGTCCGCGGGACGCAAAACTCCGTGCAGAACGCCGGTTTTCACCCCCTCTCCCATTGATCGAGGTGCCGAGGTCAGTACCATGACGCGGCAGTGGCCAACGTTTCGTATCTACGAGCGTCAGGAACTGGGCGGGCACGGGGCAGGGGACGGACGAGCCTTTCGTACCCCTCGAACCGGCGCGGGCGCACACCATATGTCATCGTCGGGCTCCTCGTCCTGGTGGGCGTGCTGGTCGCGGCCGGCGTGGCGTTCGGCACCTCCAAGGCGAGCCTGACCGCCGACAAGGGCGCGCTGGCGAAGGTCAACCTGCCGCTCGGCGGCGGCACGATCTCCCACGTGAGCGCGGTGACCGGACCCAACGCCAAGCCCGTCCCGGTCGTGCTGCGCGGCGATCTCGTGTACCCCCGCGGGCTGGTGGGCGCCCACGAGCGGCTCAACGTCCAGGTCGTCGTCACCCGTCCCGGCTGGATCTCGTGGTTGTCGGGCGGCCACCGGCGCCTGAGCCTGGACGTCATGACGCCGGCCGCCAGCCTTCGGTCCCCGTACGTGACGGTCCACGGCCACGGCCCGGTCCGGCTGCACTTCCGCGACCCGATCAGCACCTACTCCTACGGCACGACGCCCGGCCAGCTGAGCCGCCACGTCCTGGCCACGCCGTCCGACACCGTCACCCTGCCGCGATCGGCGCCCGCCGGCACCGCCTTCCTCAGCGCCGCCCCCAACGCGTGGGAGGTCGGCAAGCCCGTCGCCGTCACCTGGTTCCCGGCCGGCGGCGCCGCCACCGCCATCGCCAGCCCGGCGCCCGGCACCAAGATCGCCTCCAATCAAGCCGTCACGCTGACGTTCTCCAAGCCGATCAGCAAGGTTCTGGGCTCCCACCTGCCGCCCGTCTCGCCGGCGACGCAGGGCGCCTGGCACGCCGTCGGTAACCGCACGATCCGCTTCGTGCCGAGCGGCTACGGGTACGGCCTCGGGGCCACGGTCAAGATTCCGCTGCCGAGCGGCGTGCACGTCGCCGGCGGCCAGACCGACAGCGCCACCTGGTCGGTGCCGCCCGGCTCCACCACCCGCCTGCAGCAGTTGCTGGCCACCCTCGGCTACCTGCCGCTCAACTTCGCCCCCAGCGGCTCCAGCGTCCCGCTCACGCTGTCGGCTCAGGAGGCGGCCGCGGTCAACGCCCCCAGCGGCAAGTTCTCGATGCGCTACCCCAACACCCCGGGCTGGCTGGCCTCGTCCTGGCAGCCAGGCACCTTCGGCGAGCTGACCAAGGGCGCCGTCATGTCGTTTGAGAACAGCGTCGGCATGACCGCCGACGGGGTTCCCGGCCCGGACGTGTGGAAGGCGCTGATCGGAGCCGCCATCCGCGGCCAGCACTCGAGCTTCGGCTACACCGTCGTCGACGTCAGCGAGGGCTCGCCGGAGTCGCTGACCCTGTGGCACAGCGGCCGCACGGTCATGTCGACGCCGGTCAACACCGGCATCTCGCAGGCGCCCACGGCCCAGGGGACCTTCGCCGTGTTCGAGCACCTGCCGGTGACGACGATGAGCGGCACCAACCCGGACGGCAGCCACTACTCCGATCCCGGCATTCCATGGGTCAGCTACTTCAACGGCGGCGACGCGCTCCACGGCTTCATCCGCGGCTCCTACGGGACCCCGCAGAGCCTGGGCTGCGTCGAGATGCCCTTCGACGTGGCGCACCAGGTCTACCCGTACACGCCGATCGGGACGATCGTCCACGTCACCTGAGTTGGGCGGCGTTGTGAGTGCCGAGGACGGGTCGGGGCAGGTCCGCCCGTCCTCACGGCGAATAGCCACCACGCACATGACGCCTTTAGACAGCGCCACGGCGGGCGCGCCAGCCGCCGATCCGCCCATCTCCGCCGACTGGCAGACGGCCCTGGCCGGGTTCGACGCCGACCTGCGCCGCCGCGCGGTCGCCGTCCGGACCCGGGACGCCTACGCCTCCGACACCGCCCAGTTCGCCGCCTGGGCGACCGCTCGGGACCTGAGGCCGGCGGCGGTCGACGTGCGCGCGGTGCGCCGCTATATCGCCGGGCTGTCGGAGCGCGGCCAGGCGCCGACGACCATCGCCCGCAAGCTGGCCGCCTTGCGCGGCCTGTTCCGGGCCGAGATCCGGGCCGGCGCCCGCGACGAGAACCCGGCCGACCTGCTCAGCTCGCCCAAACGCGCACAATCCCTGCCGCGCGTGCTCAAGAGCGCCGAGGTCGCCGAGTTGCTCGACCGCATCCCCGCCACCTCGGCCCTGGCCGTGCGCGACCGGGCGCTCTTCGAGCTGGCCTACGCCTGCGGCCTGCGCGCCGAGGAGCTCGTCACGCTCGAACGATGGTCTGTCGACTTCGACTCAGAGCTCGTCCGCGTCGAGGGCAAGGGGGGCAAGACCCGCCTGGTGCCGGCCGGCGAGCACGCCCTGCGCGCGCTCGAGTCCTATCTGGCCAAGGCCCGCCCGGCGCTGGTGACCGACCCGGGCGACGAGGCGCTGTTCCTCTCAAAATCGGGGCGGCGGCTCAGCACATCGGACATCCGGCGGCGGCTGCGGACCTGGGCGCGGCTGGCGGCCCGCTCGTCCCCCGCGCTGGCCGACGCCCATCCGCACGCGCTGCGCCACTCGTTTGCCACTCATCTGCTGGAGGGCGGGGCCGATCTGCGCGCCATTCAGGAGTTACTTGGCCACGCAAGTATCTCGACGACGCAGGTTTACACTCGGGTAGAGTCCGCGCGGCTCCGGCAGGCCTACGCTGCCTCGCACCCGCGCGCCTAACTGGGGAGTAGACACTGGAAACCAACGTCAAAGCGATCGAGCTCCAGGACCTGTGGAAGCGCTACAAGGCGTCCGGCGATGAGCGGGCCCGGGAGCGGCTGGTCGTCGCTTATTCCCCATTGGTCAAGTACGTCGCCGGGCGGATGGGTTCTGGTCTGCCCGCGCATGTAGAGGAGTCCGACCTCATCTCCTACGGGCTGGGAGGGGTGATCTCAGCCATCGAACGGTTCGACCTGAGCCGGGAGATCAAGTTCGAGACCTACGCCATCACCCGCATCCGCGGAGCGATCATCGACGAGCTGCGCACGCTCGACTGGGTGCCGCGCTCGGTCCGGGCGCGGGCGCGGGCGTTCGAGCGCGTCAACGTGAAGCTGGAGGCGAAGTTCCAGCGCGCGCCGACCGACGAGGAGATGGCTCGCGAGCTGGAGATGTCGGTCGACGAGTTCCAGGAGGCCCTGCTCCAGATCTCCAACTCCACGATCGTGGCCCTGGACGAGCTGTGGAACGTCTCGGACGCCTCCGGCGACCAGGTCTCGCTGCTGGACACGCTGCCCGACCGGGGCGCGCCCGACCCGCAGGTGCTCGTCGACGAGTCAGAACTGCGCGACCGGATCTCGGATGCCATCGCCGCGCTGCCGGAGCGCGAGAAGCTCGTCGTCGCCCTCTACTACTACGAGAACCTGACCCTGCGCGAGATCGGCGAGGTCCTGGGCGTCACCGAGTCCCGGGTGTCCCAGCTGCACACCAAGGCGGTGCTGCGGCTGCGGGGCAAGCTGGCCGGCGAATTGGAGTAGGCGGAGGGGGCGCATGCGCCCCCTCCCGGACCCGCGCATGCGCGGGTCCGCCGGTCGGCGCATGCGCCGACCGGAACATCCGAAAGCCGGTCGGCGCGTGCGCCGACCGATCAACCGAAAGCGGTAAGGTCGCTCTCCGGCGTTTTCGAGAGAGAGGAGACCAGCCATGCACAAGGCCGCGGATCGGATCCGCAATGTGGCCCTCGTCGGCCACCGCGGCAGTGGTAAGACGTCGTTGCACGAGGCGCTCTTGTTCCAGGCGGGCGTGATCAACCGCCTGGGCAACGTGATCGACGGCACCACCGTGTCGGACTCCGATCCGGATGAGAAGGCACGTCAGATGTCGATCGCGCTGGCCCTCAGCTCGTTCGAGTGGCAGGAGCGCAAGGTCAACCTGCTTGACACCCCGGGCGACTCCAGCTTCGTCGCCGACGCCCTCGGCGGGCTCCGGGTGTCCGAGTCGGCGGTGTTTGTCATCAACGCCGTGATGGGCGTCGAAGTCCACACCACGCGGCTGTGGCAGCGCGCCGCCGAGCTCGACCTGGCCCGCCTCCTGTTCGTCAACATGCTCGACCGCGAGCGCGCCGACTTCTTCCGCACGCTCGACTCGCTCAAGTCGGCGTTCGGCCAGCACGTCGTCGCCACCGAGATCCCCATCGGCTCCGAGCACGAGGTCAACGGCGTCATCGACCTCGTCGACATGAAGGCCTACGAGTACGACGGGCCCGGCCGCGACAGCTGCAAGGAGATCCCCATCCCGGACGCCCTCGCCGACCAGGCCCAGGAGTACCGCGAGCGGGCCGACTTCTTCGCCACCCTCGACTCGCTGAAGGCGGCCTTCGGCCCGCACGTGGTCGCCACCGAGATCCCGATCGGCGCCGAGCAGGAGGTCCGCGGGGCCGTCGACCTGATCGACATGGAGGCCTTCGTCTACCCGAGCGCCGAGCGCGGGGCCGC